>CALKIU010000087.1 GCA_937995745.1 uncultured Bacillaceae bacterium
TACGGTTTCCTTATTTTTTGACTAAAAATCAACACTAAACTTTAACACAGCCTTAAAGAAAAATGAAAAATCCTCTTGTCTAATATAAAAAAAGGAGATATAATGTAAAGTAATTAAAGGATTTGTGAAATATTTCACAAATCATTTTTTAATAACCGATATGTGAAACGTTTCACAATACCAAAAAAGAAACCAACTGACATCACAAGACGCGGATACACTTGGAGGGAGAAATGAATGCAAAAAGAGAAAGCGAAAATTGTCATTGTCGGAGCAGGCTACGGGGGGATGATTACAACTAAGCAGCTGGAGAAAATCTTGCGCCCGGACGAAGCGGAAGTTACTTTGATTAACAAACACAATTATCATTACATTACGACGCAGCTTCATAAAACGAGTGCCGGAACGGCCCCGGATAACAAGGTGGCATTGGACATCCCCGATTTATTGGAAGGGGACAAAACCCGTTTCATCAAAGGCACCGTTTATGACATAGATTTCGCCAAAAAGAAAGTGTATTATGAACACGGTTCGCTCGATTATGATTATCTTGTCATCGCGCCCGGTTTCGATGTCAATACATTCGGCACGCCGGGTGTGGAAGAACATGCATTCAAGATTCGCAGTTTTCGGAGCTCGAAAGCGATTTATCATCACATTGTCCACCAATTTGAAGCTTTCAAAGAAGACGGCGACCTGTCGAGGCTCACTTTTGCCGTCGCCGGAGCCGGTTTTACCGGCATCGAGATGATCGGGGAGTTGACGGACATCATTCCGAAACTTTGCCGCCGGTACGATGTCCCGCTCCACAAAACGAGAATCATCAATATTGAAGCTTCCGATGCGATCTTGCCGTTTTTTGACAAAAAAGCGATTGACTTTACGGAAAAATACTTGAAACAGCATAATGTGGAAGTGATGACGTCCACGAAGATTGTCGAATGCCGAAAAGATTCGGTCGTGTTGGACAACGGCTATTCCATTCCTTGCCGGACGTTGATTTGGTCCTGCGGGGTGAGAGCGAACCGCTTGCTGGAGAAACTTGATTTGCCTTTGGTAAGGGGCAAGGTTGAGGTGGACGAATTCCTCCGCGTTAAAGGCACGGATCATGTCTTTTGCATTGGGGATGCGGCCTACTGCCTCGACTGGGACGGAAAGCCCCTTGCGGCAACTGCGCAGGTTGCCATTCAGCAGGCGCAAACATGCGCCCCGAACATTGCGGCCGCTCTGCGGGGAAAACCGTTGAAGCCTTTTGTTTACAAGCATAAAGGAACAGTCGCTTCCATCGGCAGCCGCGCCGGTGTCGGCAACGTGTTCGGACTGAAAATCACCGGTTTGACAGCCGCGTTTATGAAGCACATTGTCGAGGCCCGCTATTTGTTTATCCTGGGCGGTCCGTTCTTCATGGCAAAACAATTGATGAGACCTGCCGGCAGCATATTCATGAAAACAGCCTCTTCGCGCAATAAATAAAAGCCGGTTTGCCGGATAAAAGCTCCGGAAAGTGAAAAAACACCCGGTTCCTAGCCGGGTGTTTTTTGATCGAACCGGGTATGTATGGCAAGGGAAACGAGCCTGAATTTTTATGGACAAAGCGAATACATATTTTATGGCTGTTATGCAAGAAGCAGCAAAAATATGTAAAAAATGCCATCAGCCCGCGGAAAAATAAGGCGGCACTCCAGGGCTCCCGCGCCGTCAACCATGGATGACGGCCCGGAAGAGGCAACCTGGCAATCTTTTTTCAAAAAGGCAGATTGCCGGAAACCTTCCACAAATGACGCCTTCCGTCTCGCTCAGTGGATTCCTTATCAGCCTTTTGCCATGCCCAGCTGGTTTAACAGCCAGTTTTGCCGGTGGATTTTTCTGATCTTCTTCGGCAGGAACTGGCGGATTCCTTCTTCATTGTATCCTGCCAGCAGTTTGTCGTCATCCACAATAATCGGGTTTTTCAGCAATTTCGGGTGTTTGCTGATTAATTGATACAGCTCTTTCAACGACAGTTCGTCCAAATTCAGGTTCAGTTCGTGGTATATTTTCGATCGCGTGGCAATGATTTCATCGGTGCCGTCCATTGTCAAATGAAGAATTTTCTGCAGTTCGTCTTCCGTCAGCGGTTCTTTCATAATATTTCTTTCCTCATACGGCACGCCATTTTTTTTGAACCATTGCCGCGCTTTTCGCGTCGATTTGCTGTCCGTTCCAAATATCGTAATTGCCATATAGCACTCTCCTCAAAATGATTTTTGGCAAGGGATTCTGTTCCGTGCCTGAGTGAGTCCCGTTCGTCAATCCCTTTTATATATTCCGTATTTGATTAAATTGATTTGAAACATGAAATGCTCTATCGCTTCATCATCCGACAGTTTTTCCGATATTTTTCTGATAAAATTCTGAATGGCCACTCCGGTGATAATTTGGAGAATGTGGGAAATATCTTTTTCCTCTCTTATATTTAATCGGCTTTTATCAATTTCTTTTGAAATTTCGTCAAGATGCAGAATGGAATGAAACATATCCATAAAAAAGTTTTCCACACTGCTCGTTGCGTACAAAAAGGCGTTTTTTAAGAAGTTTCTTTCTTCTTCGTCGGGTATTTTGACCAGAAAGTTGTAATACAGATCGATGGCGGCTTCGATTAAGTCGCCGTTATGCTTTTGCAGGGAAAGAATCAATTGCTTCCTGCTCTTTTTAAGTTTGCTGTCCAACAAATACAGGTAAAGATCTTCTTTGTCTTCAAAATATTGATAGAAACTTCCCCGGGGAATCCCGGCCGCCCTCACAATATTGGCGATGGAAGCTTCAAATAACGGAGCGCGCGTAAATTCTTTTTTCGCCGCTTCCAGCAATATGTTTCTTTTACTGGCAGGCAAATTGAAGAAGGTCTGTTTCGGCATGGTGTACCTCCGCGTTATGAATGATGCCCGTTTTCGTCAACATGTTTCCAAAAACGCTCACTTCAATTTTATTTCTTTCCGCTCTTTGTCAATGCATGCGGCAAGCTGCTCGTTTATGTGTCCGGTTTTGTGCCGTTTTACGCTTGCATGATCCATTCATCTCCCGGCAAAATCCGGTTTATGACACGATGTCATGTTGTATATTACTATCATCTATGACACTGTGTCATTTGTCAACTGTTTTGTGACAATGTGTCACAATTTTTTTAAGAATTTGCCCGCCTTTTTTCGGGGGTCGTTCGTAAAATTTTTGAAACAAATGTCCGGCGATAAATGATACACTTAATCTAGAAAAAGAAAATGCCGCCTTTCATATTTTTGGAGGATGCGAATCGGATCAAGGAAGATGGAAGTGAGGCAGCATATGGTTAAAGTCAAATCGGTAAAAATTGATGGTGAAGAAATCCTTTTTTTCAACAGCGCCGTTTATATTTTTGCCGATAGCTCGGGTTATATATTAGAGCTGGATATGATTGTCAGCGAAGTGCAGCAGAGAAAATATGAAAAAGAAGACAACCTGATCATTGAAATGGAGCTGGAGGACGGACGGGTTTTCACGAATATTATGCATGTCCGTCCATGGCCGGGAAAACTGCCGGGCTTGACTCTTTTCTGTAATATCGGTGACTGTCAAGAATATCCCGGTTTTAAAGTTTTCGATGAGAACGATTCGGAATTTCCCGATATTGAAGAAGGAATTACGTTAGAGGAAATTCGCAGAGTGGAAATGCCTTATGAAAAAATTACGCTGAAATTGACATTGCCTATTGATCAAACGGAATGGCTGGCAAAACAACGGAAATCAGATTTAAACAAATTGTTTCAGAGTTTGATCTATTCGCATTGGGAAAAACTGAAGGATGAGACATGATGCAGAAGATTTTCGGGATAGACAAATGGCTTTTTTGCGGCCGGTACATAGATGCAGGATGACGAAGCGTGGTGCATGAACAAGGAATGGTGTCGTTTGCGCGCGAGCAGCGGTTTGTCATTCCGAAACCTTTCTCAGCAAATGTTTAATGGAATAGACCGGATGGAACAGGAGCATCCATTTTCCGGAATAGCGCATCACCGCTTTGATTTTGTCGCGGTATTCCGGTTTGTAGCAGCGAATGTGGCAGTTGGAGCACGCTCCTTTTCTTTCGCCGAACGGGCAGAGAGACAATCTTTTATGGGCGTAGTTTAACAGATCGCGGCATTCTTTGCACAAATGCCCTTGACGGTGTTTCCGCCGGCAATACAACTCGATCATCTTGGCTACAAATTCCTTTTCCTTGGCTACGTTCGGACCGTGGTTCAAGTAATACACTTTTGCTTTTTTCGGTACAGTGCCCATTGTTTCACCCTCCCTTTCCGTAGTAAACATTTATCTTCTACCCTAACCATATCATGGAATCAATGCCAATTTACGTGATATTTTTAAAAAATTCTGGACAATTTTATTAAGATTTCGTGTAAATTGGTTTCCGGCACCGTTTGTCCGGGCCGGGCAAACATATCCGGAAAAGGGGAGGCTCAAAAAACCGGAAGGGGGCGGCGCATCCGGAAAGGGGTAGGCCCGGAAACAGCCTTCTTAAGAACCGGTAATAAAGAGATACAGCCGCTCTCCCGCTGCCGCGGGTCCGGCACCGAAAGGGAATGGCGAAACCATTGGCGCCGGCCAAAACGGCCTTCATGGCAGCCTAGGAGACGTTTCCATCTGCAACATTTGTTGTTGCATCACGGGCCCCTCCCGGGTTAAATCCATTTTGTGAAGAAAAATTTCCGGCAAACGCCGCCGTGATTTTCTCAAGGAGGATGATCATCATGCTGAAAGAATTTTCCTTACGCACCCGCAAAAGAGATGAAATGATCGACATCACCGACAAGGTCCAGGCTTTCGTCACGGAACAGGGAATCAAGAGCGGCGCGGCCATCGTCTATTGCCCCCACACAACGGCCGCCATCACGATTAATGAAAACGCCGATCCGGACGTCAAAACGGACATGATCCGCCGTTTTGACGAAGTTTTTCCGTGGGAGCATACGCTGGACAGGCATCTGGAAGGAAATACGGCCGCCCACATGAAAGCGAGCACGGTCGGAGCGTCGCAGTTTGTCATTATTGAAAACGGCAGGCTCCTTCTCGGAACGTGGCAGGGGATTTATTTCTGCGAATTTGACGGCCCGAGAAACAGAACGTTTTTTGTAAAAATCATCCATCAAGACAGCGAATGACTTCCGTCCGGATGTGTGTACCGTCAGGGAAAAAATTCCATCCGCGCGGTTATCGGACTGGACAAATTTTCACAAAATTCTCCAAATCACATTGAAGATCAAAGAAAGACAGGGATATAATAGAATTAGAAAGAACATCATGTGGAGGAAAAATCTTTTCAGATTGGCAGTCTTTCTCAACAATGGTTCCGGGTGGCATCCAATGTTTTCTCCGGATGCCGCCCCTGCATCGTTTTCTGTGGGAGGCAGTGTGGGTAATTCGTTAAAAAAGAAGCCGTTGGGTTCATGTGTCGCGGGTTGATGAATGGTGAAGGGGGAGAGAGGAAATGAATGTAAGCGCTATCATGCGCGAAATGATCGCGAAAAGCCGGAACAATGAGCAGTTCTTGCTTCACGTGGCGGAATTGATTGAAACCCAGCTTAAGGAATGGGACAACCGGTACGAAGTGTTTGTCATGCTCCTTAAAAATTATGAAATCGCCGTCAAGCTGGGAGAACAGTATTATCACACTTCCATTTCCAACGAGGAAATCGGCGCTTTGAAGAAAGAAGGGCCTTTTGCCCTGGATCGGAAATTGTGGACGGCTCTTCAAAAAGAAGGGCTTCCCATCAAAGAATCACAAGGAAATTATTTGCAATTGGTGTTTGAAGATGAAAACTGAAAGGCTGGAAATGGCTTCATTTTCATTTATGTAACGTTTTGAAGCAGACCTGTCCCCGTGCATGAAAGGAAGCCCCGAAAAGAATGAAAAAAGAAACCACCAGCGCCGGTGGTTCAAAACACCATCCATGTTGTTCGAAAAGTTGGTGAATATAGGGAATTGGGGGATTGTCGTTAAAATCTCCGAAAATAATAGCAGTCAAAAGGATATCAGCCTGTAGGTGATTTTGCCTAATTTTCGGATGGTGCTGTTAAAATAATAACCATAAAAGGAAGAAACGTCTATGACAATAGTCACAAAATAGAATATTTTTCTGTTATTTTCATCCTTCTTTGCCAACGGTGAAAGTTTATTGCCGCTTTGCGCGATGCGGTCCGGAAAACTTTCCGCTTCCAACATGCTGTTTACCGTCCGTCCCGGCCTGTCTTCCAGAAAACATCTATCTGGTTACCGGCCGTGATTATTCAACTGCTCGTCTATTCCTTCCCTCGGATCGATATGGATGACGATATCGATTCCGAGTTCTTTTTTTATTCTTTCTTCCAGCTGATGTACGTGCGCATGGGCTTTTTCCACGCTCAACCGCGCCGGAACGACGACGTGCATGGAAGCCATCTGTTTTCCCGGACCGTAGTCATGCACATGCAAATCGTGGCAATGGCGAATGATCGGGCTCTCCTCCACAATGGCCTCAATTTTCTCATAAATTTCCGGATCCGGGGAAGGCCCGAGCAAAAAATACACGGAATCTTTGGCCGTGCTGAAAGCGGTGTACATAATCAACAGCGAAATCGCCAAGCCGAGAATGCCGTCAATGGGCAAATCGACATACGTCCCGATGATCGTGCCGGTAATGACCCCGGTTGTGGCGATCACATCATTCAAACTGTCCTTTGCGGCCGCTTTGTTCAGCGTGGAGTTAATCGTCCGGCCGATATACTGGTTGTACGAAAACATCCAGATCTTGACAAAAACAGACAGAATGAGAATCGCCATTGCGATGACATGGAGTTCCACCTGTTCGGGACTGATGATCTTTTTCACGGATTCGGAGAACAGATGCAAACCGACCGTAAAAATGATAAACGCCACGACAAGCGATGCAATATATTCCATCCGCCCGTGCCCGTACGGATGCTCCTTATCCGGCGGCTTGCTGCTCCAATTGGCGCCGAAAATGGTCACCACAGACGAGGCGGAATCCGTCAGGTTGTTGAACGCGTCGGAAATGATGGCAATGCTGTTCATCATGAACCCGGTGACAAGCTTTACGGCAAAAAGAAAGACATTCAAAAAAATGCCCAAAACACCGGAAAAAATGCCGTACGCCTTTCTCACTTCCGGATCGGACGTGTTTTCATAATTTTTAACAAAGATTTTCATTAAAAACTTAATCATGAACAGAACTCCGTTTCATCACGATGATCTTCATGGAAGCCCCGCTTGATCAGTATGCCTCAATGTCCCGATGTCAAACATATTGTATCAGCCGGAAGCAAATGGGTCTACGGAAACCTTTCTTCCGCCGCCCATCATTGCGGTGCCGGAACAACAATTTTGCATGAAGGAAAAAATTTTGAAAAATAAAAAATCAACGGCGATTCCCAAAAACATTCCTGCCCGAAAACGGCACCGTGTGCTAAAATATAGCAAAACGCGCGGGAAAAAACCGGCAATGCCCCCGGCAGCCTTCTACGAAAGGAGGTCCGCTTTCCGGGGACAACGGCGGGGGCAAACGGAACAATCATCTCGGAGCTCTTTAAATCCAAACGGAACGGAGGCGAAAAAAATGACCTGTCCATTTTGCGGAGACGGCCTCAACATCCTGAGGGAAAACGAACTGGCATACGCCATCTACGACAAATACCCGGTGAGCCGGGGCCACATCCTCATCATCCCCAAAAGGCATGTCAGCAGCTACTTTGACACGACCCCCGAAGAACGCCGGGCGATGGAGGCTTTGCTCGATGAATGCAAAACCTTTCTCGACGAAACACACTCGCCGGACGGCTACAACATCGGCATCAACGTCGGCCAAGCGGCGGGACAGACCATTTTTCACGTTCACCTCCACCTCATCCCCCGCTACGAAGGAGACTTGGACGACCCCCGCGGCGGCGTGAGGGGAGTCATCCCGGAAAAACGAATCTACTAATATGGGGATAAAAAAACTGGAAAACTATTTTATAATAAAAATAAGAGGCATTTCAACGGCGGAAAACGGAACGGAGGAACAACGGTGGGATACAGAAAGAGTTCCTATTTGAGTTTGCGGCATCTGTTTGAAACCGAGATTACGGTTAACCATATTTCGGAAAAAATTGTTTCCTGCCATATCGACGACAGCGTTGAAAAAGCGCGTTCGATCATGGTCCGGAACGGATTTCATTGTCTCGGCGTCGAGGAGAACGGGCGCATTTTCGGATATGTGCGGAGGGAAGATGTGGAGGACAGCAAAGGGCGGGCTTCGCTCCGGGAACTTGTTAGAATATTTAGAATAGGGGAAATTGTTTCGGAAACGACGTCCATTATCGAGGTCATGTTTTTGCTGAAGGAACGGGACCGGGTGTTTGTTCTGGAAGGGGATGAGATTAACAGCCTCGTCACCCGGGCCGACATGCAAAAAACGCCCGTCCGTCTGCTCATTTTCGGGCTTTTGTCTTTGCTGGAAATGCATTTTACGCGCATCATCCGCATCTATATGTCGGGAAATTCGTGGACACAGTATCTCTCCGAGTCGCGCCTGGAAAAAGCGGAGGAGATTTTCAAGTTCCGCATTGAGGCGAACCAGGAAATCGATTTGCTCGACTGCCTGCAGTTTTGCGACAAGCGTGACATTATTTTGAACAACGAGCAAATATTCGGCATGCTCTCTTTTCCATCGAAAAACAAAGCGAAGAAAACGTTGCGCGAGCTGGAGAAACTCCGCGATCATATTGCCCATGCGCAAGATTTGCTCGGAAGTTTCGACTTTTTGAAGCTGATTTCTCTCGTGGACGAAATGGAGGCCCTTCTCGGGAAATGCGAGGAAATTTTAAGGGAGAACGGATAACTGGCAGCGGAGAAACGAGACATTGGTTCACCTCGCCGAACGCATGGCGGAAAAAGTGCTCAGCACCGGGCAAACGCCGACTCCGGCCGTTTGTGTCTTTGGTTGGCGGCGGAGGGCGCATTGACAAGCATAAGCAAGAAAGAACGGCCTCATCCGGCCTGCTTTCGGCCGCGGCCGCTGTCAGAACGGTTTGTCCGATTTATGCGGCGGAGGCGGCGGAAAATGAAAACAACCCCTGCGGACACGGGGGTTTTGTTGTTGGAAGGAAATATGTATGCCGGCAAAATGGTTCGGTTCGTGCGTCCGTTATTTTATTTATACGGGCGGATGCTTCCGCCGGGGAGGATTTGCGGGCAGACGCCCTGGTTTTGAGACAGATGCCGGTTCTGACGGAAACAAGAGTCACTCTCAGTCTGTATGCATCGTCAGTAAGAAGCTGATGCCGGCCGGACGCACGGTGATTGAAAATGAATTATGTAGCAGTGGGCGATGGCGAACATTTGCCCCGCAATCAGAGGGACACGGTAAACCGGTGGTTTTGCTCAAAGTCCCAGTCTTCCCATGAATAGACGTTTAAGATCATTTCAATGCTTCGCTGCATGGCGGGAAGGGGATGATCTTCAAACTCCAGAATCGTCAAAACGGCTTCTGCCGTTTCGCCGGCAGGGATGTCTTCGCTCATGATGACCGTCGTTTTATCAAGTTCTTTGCCGTCGACTCTCACTTCTTCGGCCCGGACAGTCAAGGGCTTGTTGAATTTGTTCGTGACCTGGAACCGGATGTCGATGGAGTTGCCGTACACCTGGTGCTGGACGTTTTTAATGTCAATAAGGACTGCTTTGATCTGTTCATTGTCGGCAATTTTATAGTTTATTTTTTTAATAATGTTGTGGTGGTTTTTGACCGGCGTTTGCTCCGCTGCGATCATTTGTACCTTGGCCGGGGGATAGGAATTTTGAGTTTTGCCGACTGTCAAATCCCTGTATACCGTCGTTGCAACCAAGACGAGCAGCACGATGGCCATTAAAATTTTCTGCTCCTGACTCAACTTCAGGTTCAAAACGGTTCATCCTCTCAAAATTGTTCTCTCCAGTTTGTCTCATTTAATATTCTACAAGTTTCGACATGCTCTGCAAAGGCTTTTTTGAAATATAACAAAATATTCTGATTTAAGGAAAAAAAACCTAACCCTGACATCTTTTTTTCTTGCAAAGATTTCGCCAGAAAAAGCGGCCAGATGTACCGGCCGGAATTAAACTCAAAAAAGTATGTATCATGTTTTGTTGAAATAGCAAAATCTTAAAAAAATAGCCAAAAAAATTAATTTTATGTGAAAATCCGCCAAAAATATTGACTCCAACAAGACAGTTTATCATAATGGTTATGTAAATTTTTGTCGTACTTTTCTCAATTGATGGAAAAGAAAAAACATTAAACAGGGGACATCGCTGCACTGATTGGGAAATGGAACGGCCGGTGCATTTTTTTCTGCGCATTTTTTGCCGTTCTGTTCTTTTTCACTCTATTTTTTGATGTGTTCGTTATGAAAGAAGAGCTGCATCCAGGATGTGGTAATGGAAAAATGTGAAACCTTTTTGAGAAAGATTTGTCTAAGGTTGATAGATTTTTTTAATTACTAGAGTTTATAAAAGAAAAATCCGCCGGCGCGGAATAACCGTCATGATGAATGCAGAAGAACGGTGATTTCCGAGTTTTGCCGGAAAGTGAGGAAGAGCAAGTTGGGGAAAAACAATTTTTTTGAGCAAATATTTATACCGGTGATTTTGGGCGGGAATCTAGGAGCATACAGCATCGCCCGCGCTTTCCATGAAGCATATGGAACGAAATCTATTACCGTCAGCCGGCTGGTCACGGGTTCAATAGGCAACTCGAAGATTTTGCACACCGTCGTGGAACCAAACATGGACAAGGAAGACGCGCTGCTGGAATGTTTGCATCATTTTGGTCAGACATTTCCGAATATTAGCAAAATACTTTTGTGCAGCGACGACTGGCATGTGCAATTGGCCGCCGGAATCAGGGATCGGCTGGGATCCGGCTGGATTGTTCCGTACGCTTCCAAAGAGATCATTCAACATGTGACAAAAAAGGCCAATTTCTACCGTCTTTGCGAGGAGGCCGGGGTCGATTATCCGCAAACGGTCATCTACAGCAGCCCGGAAGTGGAAAAAATTGATCTCCCGTTTCCGTTTCCGGTCGTCATCAAACCGACGAACAGCATGACTTACTCGCTGCTTTCCTTTGAAGGGAAAAAGAAGGTGTACATCGCCCGCACAAGGAAAGAGTTGGAGCGAATCATCTCCGTTGTGAGGGCGGGGGGATATGAGGAAGACTTAATCATCCAGGAATATATTCCCGGAGACGATACATCCATCCATGTCCTCACCTGCTACACGACAACAGAAGGAAAGACCGTCATGGCTTCGATGGGGCAAATCCTCGTCGAGGACCACACGCCGACCGGAACCGGAAACCATCTGGCCATCCGCACCCTGCCGGAGTCTGATGTCGCTGAACAAGCGGCCAAATTGATCGAGCGCATCGGGTATACGGGCTTTTCCAACTTCGACATCAAATTTGATGCGAGAGACGGAAAATATAAATTTTTTGAACTGAATGCCCGCCTCGGCCGCAGCAATTACTATGTCACGGCCGCCGGCAACAACGTGGCCCGGTACTACGTGGAAGATTACGTGAATCACAGGGAAATCGCCCCTTCTTTTACGCAAAAGGAAGTGCTGTACACGGTCATCCCGAAACGGCTGCTCTTAAAGAGCCTCAAGGATGAAAAGCTGCGGGAAAAAGTGAAAACGATGTACCGGGAGAAGCTTGTTCACCACCCGTTGAAATACCGTCCGATTGAGAAGAGCCTGAAGCACCGTTTCTATGAAAATGCTTCAACGATGAAATTTTATCTTAAATTCAAGAAATATCCTCCCCACGGGGAAATACCGGAAAGGGTGTGAACAGCATGGATGTATTAGTGGGCATTATCGGCGGCCTCGGCCCGAAAGCGGGGGCCCAGTTTATTCAATCGCTCATCGACCGGACCGATGCGGAACGGGACCAGGGGCATGTGAATTTTTTGATGATAAACCATGCCGCCATACCGGACCGCAGCGCCTATATTCTTGACCGTACAAAACCCAATCCGCTTCCGTATCTCATCGAGGATGTCAGGATGCTGTCCCGGGCAAATGTGTCTTTTATCGTCATCCCGTGCAATACGGCCCATTACTTTTATGACGAACTGCAGGCGGCCACAGAGACACCGGTTATCAATATGATCCGCGAAACCGTCCTGCACATTCGCAGACAATTTCCCGATGCCCGGAAAGCGGGCATTCTGGCCACGGAAGGCACGATAGCCGGAAAAATGTACCAGAAAGAGCTAGAGAGGGCCGGCCTCGTGCCGGTGGTTCCGCCGGATCAAATTCAGACGGCGGTCAACTGTCTGATTTTTGACCAGGTAAAGCAAGGAAAGGCCATCAACTATCATCTGTACTACCGTGTCCTTGATTCCATGCACCAGATGGGCTGCGACACGGTGATTCTCGGCTGCACGGAATTGTCCGTTGTGGAAAAAGGAGCCGCGGGCCATGCTTACCGGGTCGTGGATTCCCAGGAGGTTCTCGTCGAACGGACGATCCTCGCCGCCGGGAAAAACGTGAAAGAAAGCCGACAAGACAAGCCACAGACAGATTGGAGGAACATCGTATGAGCGGCTTTGCAGGCTACATTATTCATGAAAAAGGCGATGATGAACGGATCATCAGAGATATGTCCGAAAAAATACGCCATCGCGGCCCGGACGGGGAGGGCTATTTTGTTGATGGAAAAATCGCCCTCTCAGCCCGGATACTGGCGGTCATCGACCCGAAAAAGGGCCGGCAGCCGCTTGTGAATGAAGACGAAACAAAAGTCCTCGTTTTTGACGGAAATATTTACAACTACCGCGAGCTGCGCGCCGACCTGGAGAAAAAAGGGCATCAATTCCGCACGGATACCGATTACGAGGTCATGTTGCACGGCTACGAGGAGTACGGTCCCGCTTTTTTGGAACGGGTCAGGGGGACTTATGCTTTCGTGATTTGGGACAGGCGCGAGGAGAAACTGTTCGGAGCCCGCGACATTTTCGGCGTCAAGCCGTTTTACTATTATGATGACGGAAATGCGTTTCTTTTTGGCTCCGAAATCAAAAGCTTTCTGCCCCATCCCCGTTTCAAAAAGGAGTTCAACGAAGAGCATCTGGCTGAATACCTCAGTTTCGAATACATTCCTTCCGAGGAAACTTTGTTCAAACATGTTTATAAGCTTCTTCCGGGGCACTATTTCGAGTATAAAGGGGGCAGAATGAGTCTCCGGCAGTATTTCCGCCTGCAATTTGACATAGACGAATCGAAGACTCTGGACGAATATGCCGATCTAATCGAGCAGGCTTTGGCGGAGTCCGTCAAGGTCCACGGAATCGGCGACGTGGAAATCGGCAGCTTTCTGTCGAGCGGCATTGATTCCAGCTATGTGGCTTATGAAGCGTCGAAGCACAGTCCGCTGAAGACGTTTTCCGTCGGCTATGAGGAAGAGCCGTTCAGCGAATTGAGCTACTCCGCGGAGTTTGCCGGCCGTATCGGCTCCGAACATTACGCGTTGAAAATTTCCGCGGACGATTATTTCGGCGCGGCGCCCGAGATTCAATACTATATGGACGAACCGCTCTCCAATCCGTCGGCCGTGCCGCTTTATTTTCTCGCAAAAAACGCCAGCCGCCATGTAAAGGCCGTCTTTTCCGGCGAAGGGGCGGACGAGCTCTTCGGCGGATACAATCAATACAAGGAAGCGCTCGTTTACGAGAAATATCAGAAACTGCCCGCGGGGCTGCGGAGGTTTCTTGCGTCCGTTGCGAAAAAAATGCCCCGCATCAAAGGGCGCCGTTTCCTCATCCGGGGAGCGATGCCCTTAAAAGAACGGTATTTTCGCATTGACTATGTGTTTGATTACGGGCAGCGGGAACGCCTCTTAAAAAATAAAAACCTGAACAAAAAATGCCCCCCTCTGACGGAGCGGCTGTTTAAAGAATCCGCCCATTTGGGCCAGATGACCCAAATGCAATATTTTGACTTTCACACCTGGCAGGTTTTTGACATCTTGCTGAAGGCGGACAGAATGTCGATGGCCCATTCGCTCGAGGTCCGCATGCCGTTCCTCGACCGGGAACTGCTGAAAATAGCGGTCAAACTCCCGCCGCAATACAAGGTGACGAAGGAAAACACAAAAGTCGCCCTGCGCAAGGCGGCCCTCCGCAACCTGCCCGCGAAAACGGCCAACAAAAAGAAGCTCGGCTTCCCGTCGCCGCTCGCCGTATGGATGAAGGAAGAGAAATACTACAACATGATAAAGGAAAAGTTTACATCCGGCACTGCGGAAAAGTTTTTTGACACCGGAGAACTGATGCGCCTTTTGGACGCCCACCGCCGGGGAACCGAAGCGAACATGCTAAAAATATGGTCTGTTTACAGTTTTATTTTGTGGTATGAGCAGTATTTTGGATAAGGGAGCGGAGGCGC
>CALKIU010000088.1 GCA_937995745.1 uncultured Bacillaceae bacterium
TTTGTCCAAAATATACGGCAATTTGGACAAACCCCCGTTAGAACTGAAGCGCTTTGTCCAAAATAGGGGTGTAATTTGGACAACCTTTTTTTGTTTATAAAAGAATCGTTGCCGGCTGCACCGGTTTCTGCGTTCTCTCAAGCACTGTCTTAATCCTGTATCAAAAATAACGGCCTTCATCTGTATATTTTTTTAATTAATGGATCAAAATGGATATTGGTTGTTTTTTTGAATATAGGAAGTTTATGGAAATCCTCTGTGCAACATACAACATGGAATGGAGGCGCTGTTGTGAGAAAAAGACTGCTTGCAATCAGTTTTATATGCATGTTGGGAATATATATGGCGGCTCCGGCAGCTATTGCCGGGGCAAAGAACCAAGTTCCGTTGGCAAAAGAAGCAAAATCGGCCATTTTGATTGAACGGGACACGGGGACTGTCTTGTTTGAGAAAAACAGCCATGAACCGCTTCCTCCGGCAAGCATGACAAAAATCATGACCATGCTCCTGATTATGGAAGCATTGGAGGAAGGCAAATTAAGGCTGGATGAAAAAGTCCGCACGAGCGAATATGCCGCATCGATGGGCGGTTCGCAAATTTTCTTGGAGCCCGGCGAAGAAATGACCGTTGATGAACTGCTGCGCGGAATTGCCATCGCTTCCGCCAACGACGCTTCAGTTGCCATGGCCGAAAGAATTGCCGGCTCAGAAGAAGCGTTTGTTGAAAAAATGAACGAAAAAGCGAAGGAATTGGGGTTAAAAAATACCGTATTTACCAATTCCACCGGATTGCCTGATGAAGGGCATTACAGCACGGCCCATGATATGGCCGTCATTGCCAAAGAATTGTTAAAGTACAAAGATATTACAAAATATACGGGCATGTACGAATCCTATCTCCGTGAAAATACGGATAAAAAGTTTTGGCTTGTCAACACAAACCGGCTGGTGAAATTTTATCCGGGAGTTGACGGTTTAAAAACGGGATATACGAGGGAAGCGAAATACTGTTTGACGGCCACGGCGCAAAAGAACGGAATGAGAGTCATCGCCGTTGTATTCGGCGTTCCCACATCAAAAGAGCGCAACGCTGAAGTGGCAAAAATGTTTGACTACGCTTTTAACCAGTATGAGACGCATCCCTTATATGAAAGAAATACATCTTTGGGTCAAGTGCCGGTGAGCAAAGGGGATAAAAAGAAAGTGGACGCCGTGACGAGCGAACCGGTATCCATTTTGACGAAGAAGGGCGAAGATCCCAAAAAGGTCAAAGAGGAAATTGTTTTGAAAAAGAATGTAAAAGCCCCTCTTAAAAAAGGAGAACAAATTGGCACCCTTAAGCTTGTCAAAGACGGTAAAACGATTTCGGAAAGCCCGCTCGTTGCCAAAGAAGATGTGAAAAAGGCAAATTGGTGGATTTTGTTTAAAAAATCATTCGGCATGTTCACAAGAGCGGGGGAAAAATAAATGGATCATTTTGTGAACGAAACCGAAGTTTTCCGTACGTGAAAATTTTTGTTCAAATTAATTTTTGGGAAGTATTTCCACAAATTGCCGCTAGTTTTGTCGAAAAGAAGGAATAAAAAACCATAACAGCGAATAAGACTCACTATACCAGTGAAGGAGGCAGTGGATAGTGAGTCTTACCGTTGATATGGAATTAATGGGAAATGTCTTATGCATCCGCCTGGGCGGAGAATTGGATCACCACACGTCCGGAAATCTGCGGGAACAAATCAATAAGGAAATTGAAGCGAACGATATCCGCCATCTTGTTTTTAATTTAACCGAGTTGTCTTTTATGGACAGTTCCGGACTTGGCGTCATTCTCGGCAGATACAAGCAAATCAAGCAGCTTCGAGGAGAACTGGTTGTTTGCGGCCTTTCCCCAATCGTTCACAGGCTGTTCGAAATGTCAGGATTGTTTAAAATTGTTCAAGTGGAGCCGTCGGAACAAAACGCTTTGAAGAGATTGGGGGTCGCATAAGGATGAAGAACGAAATGAAGCTGCAATTTAAGGCATTAAGCGAAAATGAAGCTTTTGCCCGCGTGGCGGTTGCCGCTTTTGTTTCCCAGCTTGATCCGACGATGGATGAATTGAACGAAATCAAAACCGTTGTTTCCGAGGCCGTGACAAATGCCATTATTCATGGATATGACGAATGTCCGGACGGAATGATTTATATCGAAGCAAAGATTGATGACGGCATCGTGGAACTCGTGATAAAAGACGACGGTGCCGGGATTCCTGATATTGAAAAGGCCCGTCAGCCTTTGTTCACCACGAAACCGGAGTTGGAAAGATCCGGAATGGGTTTTACCATTATGGAAAATTTTGTAGACGAGATAGATATCAAATCCGAACCGGGAAAAGGAACCGTTATTCGGTTAAGGAAGCATCTTTCAAACAGTAAAACGCTTTGCAATTAAGGAGTATTGCCATGGATGTTGAGGTAAGAACCGGTAAAAATGAAGCCTATTTAACGGACGATGAGGTCAAGGAACTGATTAAAAGAAGCCAACAGGGCGACCAAGAAGCGCGCGATGCACTGGTGCAGAAAAATATGCGCCTTGTCTGGTCGGTTGTGCAGCGGTTTTTGAACCGGGGCTATGAGGCTGATGACCTTTTTCAAATCGGATGTATCGGTCTTTTGAAATCGGTCGATAAATTTGATCTTTCATACGACGTAAAATTTTCCACTTATGCGGTGCCGATGATCATCGGTGAAATTCAGAGATTCATCCGGGACGACGGCACCGTTAAAGTCAGCCGTTCTTTAAAAGAATTGAACAATAAGATTCGCAAAGCGAAAGACGAACTTTCGAAAGAATTGGGGCGAATGCCCACGATTCATGAATTGGGCGAGTTTCTCGACATTGACCCGGAGGAAATCATCCTTGCCCAAGATGCCAACCGAAACCCCGCTTCCATTCATGAAACCGTCTACGAAAATGACGGCGACCCGATCACATTGCTGGATCAAATTGATGATGGCAATGAAGGGAAATGGTTTGAGCAAATCGCTTTAAAAGAAGCGATAGCCGGGCTTGATGAAAGGGAAAGATTGATTGTTTACTTGCGATATTATAAAGACCAGACGCAATCGGAAGTTGCCGAGCGCCTCGGGATATCGCAGGTCCAAGTATCCAGGCTGGAAAAGAAAATACTTTTGCGGATGAAAGAGCATATGGAGAGTTAATCATATGGTCTTTTTTTTTTTGCGTAAAATCATGCCCGTGCGGTGCGAAATGATCCAGTTATTGGGTTTATGAAAAAATGCGCCAAGCAACATACTATGTTTAGAGAAAATTACGTGCGGGATGTGAATATCTTTGGAAAATACGATATACCTGCGTATGTATCACAAAATACAAGTAAATCCCGATAAAGTCGTTTACGTAAAAGATTTGGCCCAAGTGATCGCCGATGAAAAGAACTGTCATAAGATTTTAAATCTGCCTGTTTACAAAGTGTCCAAAAAAGACCAGAATTTTGTCGTCATCGATGCGATGCAGGTAATTAATAAGATTTCACAAGTGATAAACGGGGCCAATGTGCAGATGATCGGACCGGCAGAATCTATAGTGGAAATTGTTTTTCAGAAAAAAAAAGTCTCGTTGCCGTTATTTATTCTAATCTGGATGCTTCTGTTTTTGGGGGCCGCACTAACAATCATATATTTTCATGAAGATGTCAGTATGGGCGCCGCCCAGCGGAGAATCTACAAAATGATTACCGGAATCGAGGAAGAGCATCCCCTTCTTTTCCAGATTCCTTATTCAATCGGCCTGGGAGCGGGTATGATTCTTTTCTTTAATCACTTTTTCCGGAAAAGAATCAATGAAGAACCGAGCCCGATGGAAGTGGAAATGTTCAATTATCAGCAGGACCTGGACCGGTATGTGATTATGCATGAAAAAGATGAAGGCAAGAATAATCTTTCATGACAATCAAACTGCTGTTTGTCATGTTCTTGGGTCTTGCTGCTGGATTGGCGGTTGGCTCGGGATATGTAGCCTTTCTGGCCGTTTTGGGGATTATTCCCAGGCTCATGCAGTTATCAAAAACCATGGGTATGATCGTTGCTTATGAATGGGCCGTCATTTTGGGAGCTGTTGCCGGAAGTGTCGGAAGTTTATGGAATTATTCGTTGTCTTTTCCTGCATTCGCTGCAATACCTGTTGGCGCAGCTTGCGGCATTTTTGTCGGAATGATGGCGGCAGCACTGACGGAAGTACTGAATGTGTTTCCCATTCTTGCCAAAAGAATCGGTGTCGATGATAAGATCATCATTCTGATGATGGCGTTTGTCTTGGGGAAAATTGCCGGTTCTTTGTTTCATTGGTTGTATTTCGACGGCGGACCGTCTTTTTAAAATGATCCGGAAAGGAGCAAGCAACATGGCTGCACATACGATGGAAAAAAAGAAAAGGCCCATTCCCCCTTCACCCGCGGAAGTGGAAAAATACATGGAAGAGCGCATTGGATTGGGAGTCAGCTTTGACCTGGGGGTCCGAAAGATCAAGATTTTCCGCAAAGATGTTCATTTTTATTATGTGAACGGATTGTGCGATACAAATTTTATCATCTATCTTTTAAAAGAATTGGTGGAGTTGAATGACAAAGAAAAACATTCTCTTCGTCTTTTGAAAGAAATCATCGAAAACAGGATTCTCCACCAATCCGTGGAAACGGTTAAAACTTTGGACGAGGTTGTCGACCAAGTTTTATCGGGATTAATTGTCATTGTGATGGAAGGGGAAGATGAGGCCTTTGTCATTGATGTACGCGGATATCCGGGGAGGCAACCGGAGGAACCGGACACGGAAAAATTGATTAGGGGTTCCCGTGACGGTTTTGTTGAAAACATTATCATCAACACGGCCATCACGAGAAGAAGAATCAGGGATGAACGGCTCCGCTTTGAAATGCTGAAAGTCGGCGAACGCTCAAAAACAGATGTGGCGATTGCCTACATAAAAGATGTGGCCAACCCGGAACTTGTCAACATTTTGAGAAAAGAGTTGGAAGCCATTGAAGTGGACGGTTTGACGATGGCTGACAAAGCGGTTGAGGAATTTATCGTCAAACAAGGGTATAATCCGTATCCGGTCGTCAGGTATACGGAACGGCCGGATATTGCCGCGACCCACCTGTTGGAAGGGCACGTGCTGATTTATGTTGATACCTCTCCGAGCGTCATCATCACACCGACAACGTTTTTTCATCACCTTCAACACGTTGAAGAGTACAGGCAATCACCTGCCGTCGGCACTTTTATCAGATGGGTGAGATACCTCGGGGTGTTTGCGTCCATTTTCCTGCTTCCCGTGTGGCTTTTATATGTGTTGGAGCCCGAACTGCTTCCAGAAAAACTGGAATTTATCGGGCCCAATTCGAAAACAAAAATTCCGGTTGTCGTGCAGATGTTTCTCGGCGAGTTCGGTTTGCTCTTGTTGAGAATGGCGTCCATTCATACGCCGAATACATTGGCGTCGGCAATGGGTATTATTGCTGCGGTTTTAATCGGTCAAATAGCCGTTGACGTCGGCTTGTTTGTCCCGGAAGTGATTCTTTACACCGCGGTTTCAGCAATCGGCGTGTTTTCAACGCCGAGCTATGAATTGGGGATTGCCAACACAATGGTAAAATTGTTTATTTTATTGGCCGTTGCGTTATTTAAATTGCCCGGTTTGGTGATTAGCATCACCCTCTATTTGCTGTTTTTGGTAAATATCAGGACATTGAACAGCCCTTATATGTGGCCTTTTATTCCTTTTTATCCAAAATCGTTCTGGCAGATTCTGATTCGCAATTCCGCCCCCGGTTCGAAAATACGGCCCGGAATTGTGCAATCAAGAAACCGTTACAAACAGCCCCAACTGACTTGAGTTTTGCCGGATATTAAGATGTTGCCAATGTTTTACAAACCCCAAATATTTGTCAAAAAATTTCGATAGCCAAAATGTTCTTCATTGAAGTTTATGTAATCTTGTGATAAAGTTATTTAATCAAAAGGCTTTGCCGCCTGCTGGGAAACTGTGTTTTCAGTTTGCCCGGCAGCGCTCTTATTTTTTGGAATGGTTTATTGAATGTGAAAAATTTTAGCAAACATACATTGGAAAACAGGGCAGACACCAATGCGGCCGTTTGAACCGGTTAAACATTGGAGCGACGGAAAGAATATGCCGCTTGACGGACGGCAGCAACGGTGTCTTTTTTGCAGAATGGGGGAAGAACATGTATTTTTACGGAACGGCAAAAGTAAATAGCCGCGGACATTTGGAAATTGGCGGCGTTGACACGACAGAAATCGTCAAAGAGTTCGGCACACCTGTCTACGTCTATGACGTGGCCTTGATTCGCCAAAGAGCCCGGGAATTTAAAGAAGCTTTTAAAAAACGGGGAATCCGCGCCCAAGTTGCCTATGCAAGCAAGGCATTTTCCACGGTCGCCATGGTCCAGTTGGCTGCCGAAGAAGGGCTGTCACTCGATGTTGTCTCCGGAGGCGAATTATACACGGCCATTGTTGCCGGTTTTCCGACGGAAAAAATTCATTTCCACGGAAATAACAAGAGCAAAGAAGAACTGGAAATGGCTCTTGATCACAATATCGGCTGCATCGTAGTCGACAATTTTTATGAATTGGAACTTTTAAAGTCTTTATGCGCCGAAAGAAATGTTCGTGTGCAAATTTTGCTCAGGGTGACACCGGGAGTGGAAGCCCACACCCATGATTACATTTTGACCGGCCAGGAAGATTCCAAGTTCGGATTCGGATTGACAAACGGACAGGCCGATGACGCCCTCGAGAGGGCTCTTGCATCGGACCATTTTGAAGTTTTGGGGATTCACTGCCACATCGGTTCGCAAATATTTGAAACAACCGGATTCGTTCTTGCCGTACGGAAAATTTACGAAAAACTTCATGAATGGGAGAAAAAATTTTCTTTCCGGGCAAAAGTGCTGAATCTTGGCGGCGGTTTTGGCATCCGTTATACGAAAGAAGACAAGCCGCTCGCTCCTTCGCAATATGTGGACACCATCATTGACGAAGTCCAAATCCAGGCGGAAAAATATGCCATGGACATTCCGGAAATTTGGATTGAACCTGGGCGTTCGTTGGTGGGTGAAGCAGGAATCACCCTGTATACGGTCGGTTCCCGGAAAGAAGTGCCCAACGTCAGAAAATATTTGGCTGTTGACGGGGGAATGACCGACAATATCCGTCCGGCTTTGTACGGAGCTAAATACGAAGCGGTTTTTGCCAATCGGCCGCTCGATGAGCCTGAAGAGATTGTTTCCATCGCCGGCAAGTGCTGTGAATCCGGTGATATGCTCATTTGGGATCTTCCGCTTCCAAAGGCCGGCAATAATGATATTTTGGCTGTATTTTGCACGGGTGCATACGGCTATTCCATGGCTAACAATTATAACCGCATCCCGAGACCTCCCGTAGTATTTGTTGAGAACGGAACGGCCAAACTGGTTGTCCGCCGGGAAACATACGAAGACCTTGTGCGTCTTGACCTTCCTTTGGCAGAGAAGATTAAATCGTAGATTCATATTGGAAAACCGGGCAGCCCGCTTTTTTGGGAAAGTGTTTCCCTCAGCGTGAAATTTGGTGCAGGTAATTGCAGAAGCGCTATGAATCTTGTATGATAAAAGAAACTGCAGTTGCAGGCGGCATGTTGTCTGAAGAATTCATCCGATAAGATAAACGGAAAGAGATTTTAAAAGGTGAACGTATATGCACCATGAATAAACAGCCCTGGATTCACATAAACTTCAGAACAAATTTCAATGCAAATCGGGAAAACAAAAATGGAAACAGCCATGAAGGCAAATGGTTAATTCCATAATGAGGGATTGAGATGCTGATTCGTTATAAGAAGTCTTTTGAAAAAATAGCCATGGGCTTATTGTCATTTATGCCGGAAGAAAAAGATTTAAAAAAATTGCAGCAAACGATAAAACAGTACGAAACATCTGACGATTGGCAGCTTTTTTTGTGGAGAGAAGATGATATCATCGGATTGATTGGTGTTTATACAGGAAACGACCCTGTTTTGGAAATACACCATATTTCCGTCAACCCGTCCCACCGTCATCAAGGGGTGGGCAAAAACATGGTAAAAGCGCTGAAGGATTTATATCCCGATAAAATCCTTCAGGCCAATGAATTGACGGAAGCGTTTTTGAAAAAATGCGGCGAGTTGAAGGAAACGGCAGAAGGCAGAGAATAATTAACATTCTCTGCCTTTCTTTTTCATCGCCAAAGCTTTTTCCCGCGCGAGGAGAACGGCCGTTCTGTCCCGCTTCAGATGACGGTGGACGATTTCGCCGCCGACGGCAGGCTGCAAATCACCCCAAGGAAATCCTTTTTGCCGGGCCGCTCTTTTGCATGCTTCGAGAAGCTCTTTGTCCTGAATGGGCAAGTTATAATAAGAGAATTTTTTCCGGGCGGATATTTCCTGCAATTTTTCATTGACAAGATGCAGGAGTTTGTCCGGATGAAAACCGAATGCTGCCAAATTTTGTTTTTGCCGGGCAAAAACTTTTTCCGCTTTTGTCAATGTTTTCTTCGCTCCGGGGATATTTCCCCGCCGGTGGTGGTAGTTGGCAACGGCGAGAAGGATCAGTCCGCCGAGAATTTGTTTGTTCACATCGTTCGTTTCGTCTTTCCAGCATTTTTCCAGAATTTCATGACATTCAAAAAAGTCACGGTCGCCGTGGAAATGGACCAAAAAATCGATGTATTCTTTCGGATACATAGGTTGCACCGCCCTTCGTAGTAAATATGGAGAAGATGTGATAAAGACTGGTGTCCACGCGCGGAGTAAGCCGGTTTGTGCCAGCGGCCATTTTTCCTGCCGTTGGAGAAGATGCAGACAGATTGACGGTTAAACGGCAAAAATCTTTATCAGTTTCCTATTTTAAAGCAGTTTGAGAAAAAAATAAAAGCCCGGAAATCCGGGCGTCGAACTTCCCGACAGAATGGTGTTACGGGGAAACTGTTGCTCTTAATACCAACGATACCAGCTTGCGCCGACAATGATTAACAAAATGAAGAGAACCACAATCAAGGCAAAGCCTGCACCATATCCATACCCTTTTGTTCCTGACAAATTCATTACCTCCTGTCTGCATTTGATCTATGCTAATACATCCTATGTATCTGTCCGGGATGTGTATGGGCGGTTGACATCATTTTTGCATTTCCATGCTGATTTTCTATTGGCGGGAAATTTTTATTCAACTATACTATTATTTAGTGCAGATTGTAAGATGCATGAACAATTAAGCAGAAAAAATGGTGAAAATATGCCTTATCATGTAAAGATTGATGCATTTGAAGGACCGCTTGATTTGCTTCTTCATCTCGTGCATCGTTTGGAGATTGACATTTACGACATTCCAGTAGCGGAAATCACTGAGCAATATCTCAATTATATCCATGCCATGCAGGAATTGGAGTTGGATGTGGCCAGCGAGTACTTGGTCATGGCCGCAACGTTGCTGCAAATTAAAAGCAAAATGTTGTTGCCGAAACAGGATCTGGAGATGGATGAGGAGCCGGATGCGGAACCGGAGGAAGATCCCCGTGAGGAACTGGTGCGGCGGCTGTTGGAATACCGCAAATATAAGGAAGCCGCATCGGAGTTGAGGCAATTGGAACTGGAAAGAAATTTAATGTTTACAAAGCCGCCGAGCGATTTGTCGGATTTTATGGCTGATCCGTCGCTTGTTCAACCCGACTTGGATGTCAACTTATATGATATGCTGGGGGCCTTTCAAAAGTTGATGCGGCGGAAAAGACTGCAAAAGCCGCTGCCGGCAAAGATTACGAGAGAAGAACTTACCCTTGAGGATGCGATAGCCGCTGTTTTAAATACGTTAAGACAAAGAGGGAGAACAAGCTTTTTTGAGCTTTTTCCTTATCATGACAAAGAACAGATTGTCGTTACTTTTTTGGCGATTCTTGAATTGATGAAACGGAAGGCAATCATCGTGGAACAGGAAAGAAATTTCGCTGACATTTTCTTGATGGAAAGGAAGTAGGCGCGTTTGGGAATGAGAAATTGGAGCAGCATTGTTGAAAGTCTGTTGTTCGCAGCCGGTGATGAAGGTTTGACGTTAAAACAAATTTCCCAAGTACTCGAAATAGACGACAAACTTGCTGAAGAAGTGCTCTGTAAATTAATGGAAGATTATAACTGCAATCCCGACCGGGGGATCATGATCGTCGAACTGGCGGGTACATATCAGCTGGCGACGAAAAAGGAAAATGCTCCTTATTTAAAAAAGCTCGTAGAATCTCCCCAAACGACGACTTTGTCACAGGCGTCCCTTGAGACTTTGGCGATCATTGCTTACAAGCAGCCGATTACACGGGCGGAAATTGAAGAAATCAGAGGGGTTAAAACGGAACGGCCTCTGCAAACCCTTGTCGGAAAGGGATTGGTTAAAGAAGTGGGACGGTTGGAAGGGCCGGGAAGACCGATACTTTACGGCACGACAAAAGAGTTTCTCGATTATTTCGGGTTAAAAAGTCTCGACGAATTGCCCCCTCTTCCTGAAAAAAATGAGAAAGATGTTCAAGAAGAAGCAGATTTGTACTTTGGAAAATTTCAAGAAAAAATTGACGCTTAACTTTTTCTGACACGTTGTCTCAAAATTATGATAATATTAAAAAAGAAAGTGCTTCTTTTCAGGAAGCATTTTTTAGTGTACTCTTTCAAAGACGCATCAGCAAAAGATACGGATAAAGATAGGGTGGGATTGTTTATGATTGTGATTAAAGAATGCAAGGGGTATGAATTGGAAAAGTCAAAACCGAACACGTCGGAAGATTTTTTTAATAAAAGTCTGGTTTTGTATGAAGCCGACGGAGAAGAAAAAAAATTGGAGATTTTGTACTTGCGCTATTTTGATGAAATTAAAGACCAATTCACTCCGTTTACCGGAGACCCGATATTTGAAGCGGGAGAGCGGAAAGTCCAATTTAAAGATATCGTCGCACTTGCCGCACTCATAAAACATCCGGAATACAAGAACAGAAAAAGCGTTTACATCAATTCCGTTGAACAAATTTCAGCGCTTTTGAAAGATTTGCCGCTTGAAAAAATAAAAGAGGTTTTCCAATCTTTAGAAAGCAGCGGAAAATATGTGCTGAAAAATTCAGAAGAATTCGCATCAACAGGACATTAATCGGGGATGCATTTTTGCAAAACGGCCTTGTCGGGGACAAGGCCGTTTATTTTTGCCCCCAGAAAGAGGCCGGTTTCTGGGTTTTAGTATATTTGGAAAAGCACCGAAGCAAGCACGGGCTGCATACGATGGGAAAGATAAAATCGTGCAATGAGGGGGACAACAGTGGGTTTTTCGGAATATGTCAAAAAAGTATTGCATTGGAATGAAGAACTCAAGGACCTTCTCGAATCCGAGAATGTCGGCCGCAATGAAGAGATCTGGGGCAAACTTGACAATTTGACGGAAATCCTTGAGGGGATAGAAAATCCGGAAACGATGAGTGAAGAAGAATTGATCGGGCTCCAATTTCAAGTGGAACATTTGCATGAGGAAATGGAAAAGTATTTCAGACAGCGGCAACATGCCGGGGGAATGATCCACTCCACCCCTTTTACGGAACCGGGGCGCCATCAACTTCCCCCGCTTCCCTATTCATATGATGCTCTTGAGCCGTATATTTCCGGGGAGATCATGCGACTTCACCATACAAAACATCATCAGTCGTACGTTGACGGTTTGAACAAAGCGGAGCAAGAACTGGCAAAAGCCCGGCAAACCGGGGATTTTTCTTTGATCAAACACTGGTCGCGGGAATTGGCATTTCACGGGTCCGGACATTATTTACACACTATTTTTTGGAATAATCTTTCTCCTGCCGGCGGGGGAGCGCCTTCCGGCCATTTGGCCCGGGAAATGAACAAATATTTCGGTTCCTTCGACTCATTTAAAAGGCAATTTTCCGAAGCCGCAAAATCGGTTGAAGGCGTGGGATGGGCTCTTCTTGTCTGGTCGCCGCGGTCGAGACATTTGGAAATCCTGCAGACGGAAAAGCATCAAGTCATGACGCAATGGGATACGATCCCCTTATTGGTGCTTGATGTTTGGGAGCATGCCTATTATTTGCAGTACAAACATGATCGCGGCAAATACGTGGAAAATTGGTGGAATATTGTAAATTGGCGCAACGTCAGCGAGAGATTTCAGATTGCGGAACAATTGAAATGGAGACCGTTTTAAAGGTACCGGGGGAAGGCCTCCGTTCATGTGCGAGAACAAGTGCGCCGTCCTGCCGCGCCTTGCCCCTCCGGCCATTCTATCAAATTTGTCATATCGCTTTTCCGGCCGCATAAACTTGTACAAACAGAAAAGGGCGGGGTTTTGCCACATGAATATAAAAAAAGTTTCTGTCATTCTGATTGCTGCGGCCTTCCTCTTCTTTCCAATCCCTCGGCAAACGGCCGAGGCTGCCATTTCCGTCAGCGCGAGAAATGCCATTTTAATGGAACAAGACTCGGGCAGAATCCTTTTTGAAAAGAAGGCCCATGAAAAAAGAAGGATCGCCAGCATTACAAAAATCATGACGGCCATCATTGCCATCGAATCAGACAAGCTTGACGAAGTGGTGACGGTGAGTGAGAGGGCGGTGGGGATAGAGGGGTCTTCCTTGTATTTGAAGAAAAATGAAAAAATCAAACTGGAAGATTTGGTTTACGGCTTGATGCTGCGTTCGGGCAACGATGCGGCCGTGGCCATCGCGGAACATGTGGGGGGCAGTGTGGAGGGTTTTGTCTTTTTGATGAACCAGAAAGCGCAGGAACTAGGGATGACCAATACCCGCTTCGCCAACCCCCACGGCTTGGATGATTCACCCGACCATTATTCCACAGCTTATGATATGGCTGTCTTGACGAGGTATGCGATGCAAAACGAGACCTACCGGAAAATCGCGGGAACAAAAGTCCACCGGGTGCCGCATCCCGATGAAAACTGGGATCGGGTTTGGAAAAACAAAAACCGTTTGATCATGGGGAAATATGAATATGCGACAGGAGGAAAGACAGGCTATACCAAACTGGCCAAAAGAACGCTCGTCTCAACGGCAACAAAAGGAGATATGAACCTGATTGCCGTCACGCTGAACGCTCCCGATGATTGGAATGACCACATCAATATGTATGAAACAGCGTTTAAAAACTATGAGATGGCGAAAATCCTTCCCGCAGGACCCATAAAAAATATTGATGATCCCTTTTATAAAGGCAAAATTTATATTGCCCAAGACGTTTTCTATCCTGTTGCCGAGAACGAGAAAGATCTTTTTCGTGTGGAATATCAATTGTTGAATCCGGACAAGGTTATGACGCAAAAAAGGCAATGGCCGGACATTGCCGGAAAAGCAATTGTTTATTTCAACAATCAACGTGTGAAAGAAGTGCCGGTTTATCTCGATCAAAGCAAACTGGAGAATCCGTCTTTTTTTGATCGTTTTAAGAAAATTTTTAATTCAGTCATTGGTGTGGATATATATGGTTAATGTCATTTGGGCAGCAATGCTGGTGATAGGGATCGTTTTTGCCATGTTCAACGGAACGATGGAAGAAGTGAACAAAGCGGTTTTTGAAGGAGCAAAAGAAGCCGTCACACTCTGCATAGGTTTAATCAGCGTTCTCGTTTTCTGGCTCGGGATGATGAAAATTGCCGAGGAAGCCGGCCTGCTTGAAAAGCTTTCCCGTTTGTTTAAGCCTCTGGTCAGCCGGCTGTTCCCGGAAGTTCCCGGCAACCATCCGGCCATGGGGTATATCTTGTCAAACATGATGGCAAATTTATTTGGACTGGGGAACGCCGCCACCCCATTGGGAATTAAAGCAATGGAAGAAATGAAAAAATTGAACGGCGGAAAGAATGAAGCAAGCCGTTCCATGATTACGTTTTTGGCTATCAATACTTCAAGCCTGACATTAATACCGACGACGGTTCTTTCCATCCGGATGAATTACGGTTCGGCCAACCCGACGGAGATTGTCGGAACGACATTGGTGGCCACGATTTGTTCCACGGTCGGGGCTATTATCATCGACCGCTACTTTTACTATAAACGAAGCCGGAAACGCAAAGGATGAAGAGCGATGGGGATTGTTTCACTCATTTCCTTATGGTTCATCCCGGTATTAATCGGATTTATTCTCATATACGGAACAATTAAGAAAGTGCCCGCTTATGAAAAATTTGTTGACGGCGGCAAGGAAGGAATCAAAATTGCCGTTTCATTGATTCCTTATCTCGTCGGCATGCTGGTGGCCATTTCCGTTTTTCGGGCTTCCGGCGCCCTTGATTTTTTCATGGAACTGATCCGCCCCGCTTTGGAAGCAATCGGCGTCCCTCCGGAAATTGCGCCTCTGGCCATCATCCGGCCCATTTCCGGCTCCGCTTCGCTCGGAATCATGAGTGATATTATCGCCACATACGGGCCGGACTCTTTTATCGGCAGGCTTGCATCCACGCTGCAAGGAAGCACGGATACGACTTTTTATATTTTGACGGTTTATTTTGGGGCCGTGGGCATAAAAAAAATGGGCGACGCCCTAAAAGTCGGCCTCTTGGCAGACCTTGTCGGCATAACGGCCGCGATTGTCATCGTTACGCTTGTTTTCGGAGGAGGCTCATGAGTGAGAAACACTGCCGCTTCGAATAGTTGTATACGTGCGGGAAATGATCCCACTGTCCAAAAAGTTTGCCCTTTTGGACAGTTTTTTTGTGAAATCATTGCTTGACAGACAAATTGTATGACATATTATTAATGGATTCATCTGATATTCTTCGGCAACAGCCGCTGTTGCGGGAAAGAAGAGATGGATGGGCAGGCCGAACCGCCAAAATATGAATTTCTTTTCAAGAATACCAAATTATGTAATAATTTAAATAACACTGTCAATTTCACCATACAACAAGAGGTGGCTAGCATGGAAAGACTGCAGAAAGTGATCGCCCGAGCGGGAATTGCATCGAGAAGAAAAGCGGAACAGCTGATTCTGGAAGGAAAAGTAAAAGTGAACGGAAAAATTGTCACTGAACTGGGAGTCAAAGTATCCCCCCGCGACAAAGTGGAAGTGAACGGCATTCCCCTTGAAAAAGAGGAGCCCGTTTATATTTTGTTTTACAAACCGCGCGGAGTGATTTCCAGCGTGAAAGATGACAAAGGGAGAAAAGTGGTGACCGACTTTCTTCCTGAAATAGAGGAACGCATCTATCCGGTCGGAAGGCTTGATTATGACACATCCGGGCTTTTGATTTTGACAAATGACGGCGATTTTGCCAATTTGCTCATGCATCCCCGCAATGAAATCGACAAGGTCTACATTGCAAAAGTAAAAGGAATTCCAACGAAGGAAAAACTAAAGGAATTGGAAAGAGGAATCATGCTGGAAGACGGAATGACAGCCCCGGCAAGAGCAAAGCTCCTTCGTGCGGACAGGAAGAAGCGCACGGCCGTTGTCGAACTGACCATCCATGAAGGAAGAAACCGGCAAGTCCGGAGAATGTTGGAGGCCATCGGCCATCCGGTGATGAAATTAAAAAGAGAGAGATACGCTTTTTTGACGTTAAAAGGATTGAATGCCGGAGATTTCAGGGAATTGACGCCCCACGAAGTAAAACAACTCCGGGTTTTGGCGGAAAAAAGAGGGGCGGATAAATAACTTCTTTTTTTTATAGCAAATATACAGAAAATTAAAAATATTCTACATTAAAATGGAGGGGTTGTCGTGAAAAAGAAGCGCCTTTTGATACGCGCCTCTGTCCTAACCATTCTCGCTGCTTCAGTCATCATGACCATTTATGCCAATCTGGCGGAAGGGGGACGGTCCGGTCCGGAAACGGGCGACAAGGCGCCAGACTTTATTTTAACCGATCAAAACGGCCAGAGACACCGGCTTTCCGAATATAAAGGGCAGGGGGTTCTTGTGAATTTTTGGGCGACTTACTGCGAACCGTGCAAAGAAGAGATGCCTTTGCTGGAAGAGCAGTACCGGAAATATAAAAATGAGGGCGTGCACATTTTAGCCGTCAACATCGGGGAAACGGATGTGGTGCTCAACCGTTTTCTAGAAAGGCACGAACTTTCTTTTCCTGTTCTTAATGACCGCAATCAGGAAGTTGTTGATGCTTTCGGCGTCAATCCTCTTCCGGCAACCTTTTTAATAGATAAAGAAGGGACGATAACCGGGATTCATGAGGGGCCGATTTTGAATGAAAAAATGGCTGCGGAGATGATGGAAAAGATTAAACCATGAGATTAAGGGGTAATGGAACATGAATGAAATCAAATGTGAATGCGGTCATGTGAACCCGTTCGGAACCATTTTGTGCGAGTCGTGCGGAAAATCTCTTTCCGGGACGGAGGAATGGAAGCCGTCCGATATGAGATATGAAGGCAGCGCCCGCCGTTCGCAAACGTACAACAGAACGATCGTAGATAAAATTTGGAACTTTTTCTCTTCCGTAAAAGTCGCTATTTGGCTTCTCGTCATTACCTTGATTGTTTCTGCCGCCGGAACTATTTTGCCCCAAAAAATGTACATTCCCCCGTCCGTATCTCCGGAAACATTTTACGGGGAAAATTACGGATGGTTTGGAAAAGTCTATTATGCTTTGGGACTCCATGAACTTTACAGCCAATGGTGGTATATGCTTTTATTGGCTTCCATCGGCGTTTCACTTTGCATCTGCAGTTTGGACCGGGCCGTCCCTTTGTACCGCGCCTTAAAATCACAAGGCGTACGGCGCCATGAAAGTTTTTTAAAAAGACAGAGATTGTTCGGAGTGACGAAAGGGGAAAACCTTGAGGAAGCGGTTGTGAAGTTAAAAGAAAATCTGCTCAAAAAACGTTACCGGATCCGCGAGGAAGGAAATGCCATTCTCGCTGAAAAGGGGCGTTTTTCAAGATGGGGTCCGTACGTAAATCACGTCGGGTTGATTATTTTTCTTTTCGGGGCGATGCTCCGCTTTTTCCCCGGGATGTATGTCGATGAAGTTCTTGCCATAAAGGAAGGGGAGCGCAAGGAGATACCGGGCACCGGTGGAAAATACTTTTTGGAAAATAAACAATTTATTCACGAAGTATATGATAAAAATGAACATGAAGCATTTGCCGCGGCGTTGGAGAAAAAAGGGCAAATAGACAAAAATTTTCAAACGGATGTTGTCTTGTACAAAAGATCAGGTGATACGGTACCCGGCGGGGAAGTGAAGCTGAAAAAAGAAAAAGAGGAAAGCATACGCGTGAACGAACCGTTAAAATTTGATGATTATGCTTTGTATCAGATGGACTTTCGTCCCATTTTGACAGGAATGAGTTTTCTTTTGATAGATAAAGAAACGGATGAAGAGTTGGGAGAAGTACGGATAGATCTCGATAACCCCGAATCCCGCTATGATCTTGGAAACGGTTATGCTGTCGAAATATTGGATTATTTTCCTGATTTTGACTTAAATGAAGAAGGTCTTCCCGTTACGCGGTCAAAAGCGCCCCATAATCCGGCTTTCGTTTTTGAAATGAAGGCTCCCGACAGGCCGGACGGGGAAATAAGTTTCGTTGCCGTTCAACAAACGATGGAGCCTTATGGGAATAACAAATACAAAATGCAGTTTTCCGGGATTGAAACAAAGAATGTGTCAGTTCTGACCGTTCGCAAGGATTTAACTTTGTGGATTTTTGCGCTGGGAGGATTGGTTTTTCTCGTCGGTTTGGCGCTTGGTTCTTACTGGAATCACCGCAGAATATGGATTCAAAAACGGGAACAAGAAATTTGGCTGGCGGCTCACACGAATAAAAACTGGTTTGGGTTTAAGCGGGAGCTAAAAGCGGTTTTGGCGGGAACGGGCATCAACGAGCCGCAAGATCGTCATGAAACAAAGGGGGAATCTCGGTGATTGAATTAAGTGAAAATCTGCTCATGATTGCTTTTATTGTTTATTTAGCAGCCATTCCCTTTTTTGGCGGGGCCATCCGCCAAAAAAATATTTCGAAGGGAAAAAAATCACTGAAGAGTTGGGTAACCGTTGCTATGATTATGACTGTCGCAGGCTTTGCGGCCCATCTCGGCTATTTTATAACTAGGTGGCTGGCGGCCGGTTTCGCGCCGGTAAGCAATTTGTTTGAATTTATCACGTTTTTCGGATGGTGTATTGTCGCTGCATTCATTCTTATTTTCTATCTGTATAAGACTCCGGCGCTCGGATTGGCCGTGATGCCGGTGGTCGTCATTTTGCTGGCTTATGCGGGGATGTTTTCCGGAGACATCACCCCGTTGATTCCGCCCCTGCAGACGCATTGGCTGCAAATCCACGTCATTACGACCGCTTTGGGTCAGGCCATCCTGGCGATCAGTTTTGCCAGCGCTCTCATTCTTCTGATAAAAAAAGTGGATCAGACGAAGCGGAATATAAGCAACATCTGCCTTGAAGCAATCCTTTTTTTCATCATTTCCGTCATCGGATTCATTTTCGTTACGGTCGCCTTCAATGCCCTTGATTACAGCGCTTCTTTCCAAAGGACAAATCAATTCGGCGCAAAGGAAACAATAGAATACAAGATGCCACCTGTTATAGGCCCGAATGAAGGAAAGCTTACGGCGGGGCAATTCGAGCCGATTTTGGAAGCGCCGGCAATTATTGACGCAAAAAAACTAAATACCGTGATTTGGTCCTTTTCTGCTGGTATAATATTATATATATTGATGCGGATCATTTTGCGCAAACGAATCGGCGCAGCCTTGAAACCGCTGACGGGCGGCATCAATGAGGAACTTGTCGATGAAATCAGCTACCGGTCTGTTCTAATAGGATTTCCGATCTTTACTTTGGGGGCCCTCGTGTTTGGCATGATATGGGCGCAAATAGCCTGGTCAAGGTTTTGGGGCTGGGATCCGAAAGAAGTTTGGGCCTTGATTACTTGGTTGTTTTATGCCGCCTTTTTGCATTTACGCCTTTCCCGAGGTTGGCACGGCGAGCGTTCGGCTTGGCTGGCAGTCATAGGATTTGGCATTATTATGTTTAATTTGGTTGCAGTCAATCTTGTTATAAAAGGCTTGCATTCTTATGCAGGTTTATAAGATTTTCCCCTCAGAAAGATTTTATACATTTGCATTCCGTTTCCTTAAACCTCCGGAGAGAGACTTTCTTTCCGGAGAGGCTTCATCATATATCACATCAATAGGAGGCAGACAATTGGAAAAAGAGGTAAAGATTTTAGTAGTTGATGATGAAGAGAGAATCAGGCGGCTGTTGAAAATGTATTTGGAACGAGAGAATTATATTATTGAAGAAGCCGCGGACGGAAATGAGGCTTTAAATCTTGCCTTGAAGAATGATTATGATTGTATCCTGTTGGACATTATGATGCCGGGAAAAGACGGCATTGAAGTTTGCAGAGAACTGAGAGAAAAAAAGGCAACCCCGATCATAATGTTGACGGCCAAAGGGGAAGAGGTGAACCGCGTTCAAGGTTTTGAAGTGGGGGCAGATGACTATATCGTCAAGCCGTTCAGCCCCCGGGAAGTGGTGCTCCGGGTGAAAGCGTTATTGCGCAGGTCATCGACGACTTCTTATTTGCAAACCGACACTGTCACGAAAGACATTATCGTTTTCCCCCATTTGACGATTGATAATGATGCCCACAGGGTGACAGTGGATGGCAAAGAAGTCAGCTTGACTCCGAAAGAATACGAACTGCTTTATTTCTTGGCCAAATCTCCGGATAAAGTGTTCGACCGGGAGACGCTGCTCAAAGAAGTATGGCATTACGAATTCTTCGGAGATTTAAGAACCGTGGACACCCATATAAAGAGGTTACGTGAAAAACTTAACAAAGTCTCGGAAACTGCCGCGAAAATGATCGTGACAGTTTGGGGCGTAGGATATAAGCTCGAGGTAATCAATGAATGATTTTCTGGCGAAGTGTTGTTGGTAAACTTTGGTTCACCATTTTGCTTTTCTTCTCCTTTGTCCTGTTTATTCTGACCATCTTATTATTGAGCTTTTTGGAAAATTACCATTTGGAGGAGAGCGAAAAAAATCTGGCGAAAACCGCCCGGCAAATCTCTCATTTGCTGGAAACCCAGGAGTTGGATGTGGCCCTTGATATTTCATGGGAATTGCTCGCCGATTCCAATGAGGCCATAATAGTTAAGAATTCCGGCGAACATTTCTCTTCTCCGACTATGGAAAAAACATTCGGCCTCAACGTTGATTATTTTCTGAATGATCCGGACTTATCAAAAGTATTTGATGAAGAAAAAGTAAAAAAAGTATCATCATTTCCCGTTGATGACATAAAAGAAGATTCCCGTCTGCTTATCATCGGTGTGCCGATCAAGGATGCCGACGGGGAAACCGGTGCCGTATTCATCATGCAGTCTTTAAAGGCTATCGAAGAAACTGCGGGGTCAACGACAAAATTTGTTCTCCTGGCGGCAGGCATCGCTTTTGTACTGACAACGATTTTTGCATTTTTCCTGTCAACGAGAATTTCGGCGCCATTGAGAAAAATGCGGGAAGCCGCCTTTGAGGCGGCGCGCGGCAAGTTTGACACGAAAGTCCCCATTCTCACCCGGGACGAAATCGGAGCGCTCGCCACGGCTCTCAACCAAATGGGGCGCCAGCTCAAATTCAATATGAATGCCCTGAGCCAGGAAAAAGAACAACTGGCAAGCATTTTGAGCAGCATGGCTGACGGGGTCATCACTTTCAACAGGGACGGAACCATTTTAATCACAAACCCCCCTGCTGAACGGTTTTTACAGGACTGGTATTTTGACCAGGAAGAAAAGAACGTCAATACTTCCGAGGTTCCTTCCAAAGTGATGGAATTGTTCAAACTGGCCGTTGAAACGGAAAAAGAACAAGTTGGCGAAATCACCCTGCAGGGGCGCACGTGGGTTGTCATTGTCAGCCCTCTGTACAACAAGGACTTTATCAGGGGCGCGGTGGCAGTCGTGAGGGATATGACGGAGGAAAGGCAGCTGGATAAACTGAGAAAAGATTTTATCGCCAACGTTTCCCACGAATTGCGGACGCCGATTGCGATGATGCAGGGTTACAGCGAAGCCATCATTGACGATATTGCGCAAACCCCCGAAGAAATTAAGGAATTGGCGAAAGTGATTTATGATGAATCTTTGCGCATGGGACGCCTCGTCAATGAGCTGCTCGATTTGGCCAGAATGGAAGCGGGCCATATTCAGCTTCATATCGAAAAAGTTGAGTTGAGACCTTATATCGAAAGAATTATCAACAAATTTCATGTATTGGCGAAAGAAAAGAATATCCGTTTGGAATACCGCCTGCGCGAGGCGGAGGTATATTTTTATTTTGACCCGGACAGAATTGAACAAGTGTTGACGAACTTAATCAGCAACGCCATCAGGCATTGTCCCCCGGAAGGGCTTATTGAAGTGACGGGAAGAACAGATGTGAAAGGTTTGTATATGAGCGTATTTAATACCGGCGAACCGATTCCTGAAGAGGATCTCCCCTTTGTCTTTGAACGTTTTTACAAGGGGGACAAGGCTCGGACGAGGGGCCGTTCCGGCTCAGGCACCGGTTTAGGCTTGGCCATTGCCAAGAATATTGTGGAGGGCCACAGGGGGCATATTTCCGTGCAAAGCAAGAAAGGATACGGGACGACATTTTCTTTCTTCATTCCGAGAAGAAAAAAGTGAACCTTGAAAAGTTATGCCGACAATTCTTGATCCACAAGAAACATTCAAAAAAAGGAAGGGATATACCCCCTTCCTTTTTTTTTGAACAAATACTATAGTTAAAGAGTAACCATTTTAACGAAATGGCTGATTACAGGATTTGCCGTACGGAATTTGTAACTTTAAGAACATAGATTACGACTTATTGTATGAGCGGGAGGGGTTATTATTGGACTCCGTTTTTGAAGAGCTCTATCAAAAATACCATCAAGATATTTTTCAATTTTTATTTTATATGGTTAGAAAACGGGAATTGGCCGAAGATCTTGTTCAAGAAGTGTATATAAAAGTTTTGAAATCTTATCATACATTTAAAGGCAAAAGCAGCGAAAAAACATGGCTCTTTTCCATTGCCAGGCATGTGGCGATTGATTATTTCCGCAAACAAAAAGGCTGGAAAAAAAGACTTGCCGAAAAATTCGACGTTACTGAACATCCGATTAAAGACAAGGCTCCCCTCCCCGAGGAAATCGCGATGCAAAACGAAGAGATTCAATTGGTGTATCAATGCCTCGATGCCTGCACATTGGATCAAAGACTGGTCATTATATTGCGTTTTATTCAGGAATTGTCCATTGCCGAAACAGCGGAAGCGCTCGGTTGGACCGAAAGCAAGGTGAAAACGACCCAGCATCGCGCTTTAAAAGTGCTGAAAAAGGAAATGCAAACAAGAACGAAGAGGGAAGGGAGGGACGAGTAGATGGGCGAATTTCAAGACAAAGAGCTGGAAAAATGGTTAAAGTCATTGCCGAAAATCGAAGATCACAGAAGCCCTTCGGACATTTACCGGCAGATCGAATGGAAGATGAAACGCAAAAAGCGCCGGTCTTGGATTATTTCTTCCGTGGCAAGCGTGGCTGCCCTCTTGTTACTGACTTTCCTGTATATTCCCCAATGGCTCCAAGACAATGATTTTGCAGGGGATTCTTATGAACAAAGGCAAAACGTTGCGGAGAACGAAAAGAACGGTAAATTTGCAAAAAAATCCGAAAAAGAAATACATTTGTATACGGAAGAACCTTCCCCGGGATCAATGGATAAAGAGGGAACATCTGACACGGAATCAGATGCCGGCGGCAACTATGAAGGATTGTATTCAGCTGTTTATGATACAGATATTTCCGGATACCAAACGTTCATCTATCCGATTCCTGACAAAGAAGGACAAATTATCGTTCCGGTCACCGTTTTGGCAAAACGCGAGAGCGACAAAAACAGGATGGAACAGTTTGAGGAATTGATGCCTTATTTGAAAGAAGAAGAATGGGGGTTGAGTGATTATTTTCCCATAAATGGAAAGTTGACGTTATCCGAAAATGACAAAAATTTGCATGTTGATCTTCCCCCCAATCATCAATACGGGGAAGGAAGCAGTGCAGAACACAATTTTATAAGAGTCATGCATTATACGGCCGATATGTTCGGAGCGGAAACGATTACTTTTTCCACGGCCGGGAATGCCGGTGTAAATTTCGGGCATACGGGCTTCGTCGAGAAGATGCAGGTTCAGAAAGAGGCTTCATGCGGCTATTATTTCTATTATCCGTCGGGGACAGAAAAAAAGCCTTACATCGTTCCCTCTGGACATTCTTGCCAAAATATTCGCGAAGCGTTGGCGGCCATGAAAAATAATGTGGAGAGCGAGCGTTTGCAGGCTTCCATACCGGAAAACTTCCTGATTCGTGAAGTCGCCGCTTCGGGAGATTTGTTAATTATGCGGCTTGATGAAAGGGCCGCAATAACGGACGATGTAGACACCATCTATACGATTGAAGCGATTCTTCTGACAGCCAAAGATTTTCAATTTAAGAGAGTGCGAATGGAGAATGCCAATATAAGAAGGGTCGGGAAATTTGAATTCGGCAAAGATTGGCCCGTTCCGGTAGGTCCGAATCTGATACGCCTCGAAAAATAAAAAACAGAAAGACCAGCGGCAAAGCTGGTCGATTTTTTTTGCATAAAAGGCAGGAAAATGTCCAAATAATATTTAATGTATTTATAAGGTTCTGTGATTTTTTCCCAGATAGATTCATTTTGATATGCCGGATGTTTAACGGAGCAGTTCATTTCCGAGTCCGGACCGTTCTAAATACATCCCTCTCCACATATGTTGGGAGGGGAGATTGAGAGAGTGG
>CALKIU010000089.1 GCA_937995745.1 uncultured Bacillaceae bacterium
TAAAACGGCTTGTCCTTTTTTAATTATTGATAGATATTGTATAATATAGAATAACATTGAAATAAGGAAAGGCTGATAGGATTGGACAATTCAAACTTTATCAAAACTATCATGAAGCGGGATTTGGAAACAGGAAAACATAAAGAAATTGTCACCCGTTTTCCGCCTGAGCCGAACGGGTACTTACATATCGGACATGCGAAATCCATTGTGATTAATTTCGGACTTGCGGACGAATTCGGCGGCAGAACGCATTTGCGTTTCGATGACACAAATCCGTTAAAAGAGGACAAAGAATATGTGGAAGCGATAAAAGAAGACGTAAAATGGCTCGGATATGAATGGGAAGAACTTTATTTTGCGTCTGACTATTTTGAGGAAATGTACAACCGGGCGGTTCTTCTCATCAAAAAGGGATTGGCTTATGTGGACGATCTATCCCCCGAAGAAATTCGCGAGTACAGGGGGACCTTGACGGAACCTGGAAAAGAAAGCCCGTACCGAAACCGCTCCGTGGAAGAAAACCTCGAGTTGTTCGAAAGAATGAGAAAGGGAGAGTTTAAAGAAGGGGAAAAAGTTTTGCGGGCGAAAATTGACATGGCGTCTCCCAATATTAATATGCGCGATCCTGTCATTTACCGGATCGTACATGCCACGCATCATAATACGGGAGACAAATGGTGCATTTATCCGACTTACAGTTTCGCCCACCCCTTGGAAGATGCGATTGAAGGCATCACCCATTCCCTTTGCACCACGGAATTTGAAGATCAAAGACCCCTTTATGACTGGGTCGTCAGGGAATGTGAAATGGAACACGTTCCTCAACAAATCGAGTTTGGAAGGTTGAATCTTTCCAACACGGTGATGAGCAAAAGAAAATTAAAACAACTTGTCGACAATAAAATCGTCGACGGCTGGGACGATCCCCGCATGCCCACCATCTCCGGCCTGCGGAGAAGAGGGTATACACCGGAGTCGATCCGCGAATTCGTGAAAGCGACCGGTGTCGGGAAAACTTCCGGGGTGGTCGATTACCGGATGCTTGAACATTTTGTGCGGGAAGATTTAAAATTAAAAGCCCCGCGCACGATGGCTGTTTTGCGCCCGCTTAAAGTCGTGATTACAAACTACCCGGAAGGGCAAATTGAATGGCTGGATGCGGAAAATAATCCGGAAAATCCGGAAATGGGCACGAGAAAAATTCCATTTTCCCGTGAAATCTACATTGAACAAGAAGACTTTATGGAAAATCCGCCGAAAAAATACTTCCGTCTTTATCCCGGCAATGAAGTCCGCTTGAAACATGCTTACTTTATCAAATGCCACGATGTGATCAAGGATGAAGACGGCAATATCGTGGAAATTCACTGCACATACGATCCGGAAACAAAAAGCGGCACGGGCTTTACAGGACGGAAAGTGAAAGGAACGATCCATTGGGTGGAAGCATCCCACGCCGTACCGGCAGAATTCAGGCTGTACGGCCCCCTTCTCCTTGACGAAGAAGAAGGAGAAGAGGAAAAAGATTTCCTTGAACGGGTCAACCCGAAATCCTTGGAAATTTGTCACGGATTTGTGGAACCCCATTTGAAAGATGTCAAAGGTCATGACAAATTCCAATTCTTCCGTCACGGATACTTCAATGCCGATCCGAAGCATACAAAAGAAGGTAAACCCGTTTTTAATCTCACTGTTTCGTTGAAAAGTTCGTTTAAATTAAAATAACCCATTAAAAGGGCTGCCCTGTGAATACCAGCGGCAGCCCCCGTTTTTTTTCCGGACCGTCAGCCTACAGCCAAACTCTCTTATTATCCACTCTTCTTGTATACCCTTTTGCATCCAGCCGTTCGAGCAAAGGAATGGTGTATTTCCTTGTTAAACCGAGAATGTCCTTCACCTCGCCGACGGAAAACTCCGGACCGGTTTCCGCCCGAAGCTTTTCCACAGCATTACGGAAATGGTCGCCGTGCCAATAATACTGGCCGTCGAGAGAAACAATCATTCCCTGTTCTTCGAAAAAGCGCCGCATTTCTGAAGCCACTTTTTCCGGAATGCCGGCTTTTTCAAAATAATCTTTTAAATATTGCACTTGGAAACCGTCCTTCTTTAAACTCTCAAGCATTTGTTCGGCCCTTTTGCTCCAATTGTCCGGAACGTGCGGTTCAAAATCAGCCAAAGCATAATATTGCTCTTTCCGTTTAAAGACATTCTTTTTGACCGCTTGTTCCAGACAATAATCCAACAGGTCCCACGGATATTGGTTCTCAAGTGCTTGCAAAAGTTCTTTTTTGTTCAATCCTTGCCTCATGGGATGCTGAACGTGCGTATCTCTCAGTCTGTTATACAACTCTTCTTCAATAATTTCCGCAAAGGCGGCTAAAGAATAAACATTCTTGCCGTAAAGAATGAAATCATCTTTTTTCAATTCTTGTTCCAATGTGTGCCGGTCCAGGGAGGTTCGGACCAATAATTCGTCAAAGGAAAGGCCTTTTGCTTCTTTTAAAGCAGAAACGATTCTTTCACCCGGTGTGCCGATTTTCTTCTTCTCCAACCGGGCGATTGTTTGCTCGCCGAAGCGGTATTTTTGTCCTTGAGGGTCGATGACCCAGCCTCCGCCAATCGTTTCTTGGGGGCTCGGGCGCCGCAAAATAAAACGGTCTCCCCTCTTTGTGACCACTTCTTCGTCCAAGCGAATTTGACAAAGAATTTCGTCCTCTTCTTCTTTCAATTCGTTTCTGTCAAAGAAAACGATCCTTCCCATGACCTCTGCCGTGCCGATATGCAGTTTTACGGGCATACGCTGTTTCACTATATATTCCAAATCGTCCACTATTCTTAAAGCGACATCGAGCGTTCGCGTCACGCTGAAATGTTCGGTGGATACGAGCACATCTCCCCGTTCAATCTCCTCTTTTGTCACGCCGGATAAGTTAAACGCCGCCCTTTGTCCGGCAAATGCCCGCTTGACGTTTTTATGATGCACCTGAATTTGCCTGACCTTTACTTTAATTCCTTTCGGCATGATTGTTAAAAACTGCCCTTCTTCCGCACAGCCTTCATAAACCGTGCCTCTGACGACCGTTCCCTGCCCTTTTACCGTAAAGACCTGATCGATCGGCAGGCGGAAAGGCCCGCTGATGTCGCGGGAATGTTTCTTCCTCAATAAAGCTATAATGCCGCTTTTTAATTCTTCAATCCCTTTGCCGGACAAACTGTCTACGAGGATCAGAGGAGCGTCTTCAAAGACAGTTCCTTTCAATTCCTCTAAAATGTCTTCTTTGACCAGTTCAATCAATTCCTCATCGACCAAATCGATTTTTGTTACGGCAACAATCCCGTCTTTAATGCCGAGGAAACCGAGTATGTCAAGGTGTTCTTTCGTTTGCGGCATGACTCCTTCATCCGCGGCAATCACAAGGACGACCAAATCAATGCCCGCCACACCCGCGATCATTTGCCTGATAAACCGTTCATGCCCGGGCACGTCCACAACGGATATCTGAATTTCCTCGTCTTCGTACAATGGCGCAAATCCCAATTCAATCGAAATGCGCCGTTCTTTTTCCTCCTTAAGGCGGTCCGTGTCCACATTGGTCAACGCTTTCGTCAATGTCGTTTTACCGTGATCGATATGCCCTGCCATACCGATGGTGTAATATTTTTTCACCGCTCCGTTCACTTCCTTCCATGCTGAAATTGCTGCTATGAAAGCCAGACCCGGGAAAATTCCAGTTTTCGCGATTTCTCCAGCAAAATCGTTTCACTGCCAGAGAGAAAAATTCGTTTTTTGAAAAGCGGTCCGTCGTAAACAAATGTGTGGTATTCACCTGACTCCCCCATCGGACAAACATCTTCCTTTTGTATATCCTCTACAAAACTGTCATCCAACTCCCTGCCCAGCCAACGGGGGGAAAGACAGTCTTCCATGATTTTAACGACTTTTGCTTTATATCCAGAATCAACGAATTGTTTTAAAGCTTGAAGAGCGTGCTCCTGTTTTGTCCATAACGGATAATTTGCGGATAAACCGGCTTCTTTTGCCACTTCTTCACCCCATCGGCGATGCTCGTCCAAGTACAGATCCCCATAAGCAATGCCGGTAATTCCCATCGTATTTTTTAAATGTTTTAGACTTTCAACAAATCTTTCTTTGTAACTGTCATAAGTACATTCTATAAAAAACACCGGAATATCGAGAGCCTTTCCCTGCAATAAAATCATTTCCGCTTTTTCCCCGTGCGCAAATGTTCTTCCCAATTCCGCGGGAACGGTCGTGACAAGAACGGCGACGTTTTTGCCTTGTTCTTTTAAAGTATGCAGTGCCATGCAGGCATCTTTTCCACCGCTCCATGACAATGCCAGTTTTTCATCCATGCGGTTTTCCCCCATTTTCTTTATAAACAGCTCTGTTGTTTTCATTTGGATAATAAAATATAACAGAAAAAAATTTACCAATCTCATTATACCAAAGCAGTCCCATAGATGATTCTAAAACAGAAACAACGGCAGTTATTATATAAAAAACAGCTCCGAACCGCCGCGGCGCAGGCAGGCCAAATACTAAAAACCCACCGGAAATCAAAACAGCCCGGCCGAAACGGCCGGGCTGATAAATGGCAGTCATTAAAGTTTCACGACATTTGCTGCTTGAGGTCCGCGTGCACCTTCCACAATATCAAATGTCACTTCTTGACCTTCTTCTAAAGTTTTAAAACCTTCAGCTTGGATAGCGGAATAATGAACGAAAACATCATTTCCGTTTTCTACTTCGATAAAACCATAACCCTTTTCTGCATTAAACCATTTAACTTTACCGTAATTCATTAAAAAATCCTCCTATTGGCTCGCAAGCCGTACAAAAATATTTGCCATTTACAACGTATTGCATTTCCAGCCTATCCAAACGAAAGTGTAAAACTTTGGAAAAAGGTCTTGCGAAATAGCCATACGGTGCAAAACGGCTATGCTTAACTTTAACATTGTTTAGTGATGATGTCAACGTAAAAACGAAAAATAACAAGTTCTTTTGCAAAAACCGTTTATCCCCATCTTCCTTGCATGCGTTCAGGCAGGTTTTGAATGGATTGGATGACCATGTCCAATTTTGCTTCCATTCTATGAAGCAAATAGAGAGTCACTACCACCGGAAATCCGACTTCACTCAGCAAAGTGATGAAAGGATCCAACTCCACACACCCTTTTCCGTGATTCATTTTGAAAAAAGGCCGGTTAAAATTACCGGCCTGTTCGGTTCATTTGATCGATTCAAAATTATAATTCATAATCGGTAACATTTCTTTCAATCACCCGGGCTCCTTTTACGGCGGCAAGGGCACCGTTCGGCGTATGGAACACGTCAATACTGATTAATTGTTCCATGGCCGAGCGGACGGCGTACGGATCAATCGGTTCTTTGGGCGACTCCAATGTAATATTTGCCGTTTTTCCATTCTCAGTCACAAATTGTAATTGTAACGTTTTCATCATCTATCTCCTCCCTTCAAGTTTACATAATGATGTCGAAATTATCCGCCCGTTCCACTCCGACAAGTGGAAGCTCGCATAATCCGGCAAGCGCTTGAGCTGCTTCTGCCAATTGGGCCGCTGTCGCTTCTTTTTTGATATTGTTGTAAGTTTTTGTTCTGTAAACGGGCTCGCCTTTCTCATTTATTCCGGTTTCAAACAACAACTTAAGTTTTGTGTCTTTGATGATTGCTTCGGCCATCGTTTTCACCTCCTTTCGCCATCTATATATAAACGAACCGGCAAAAAGGATATGGGGGCGGTAAATTTTTTTGGAAAAGAAACAAACGTCCGCAAACTTCATAGTGTGATATAAACTTGTTCTTTTTTGGGGTGAATCTGAAAGTGGATCTTATTGATTTTTTAAGCTCAGATTATGTCGTCATCATTCCCGCCCTCTGGATTTTAGGTTTTGCACTTAAACAAACCCCGAAAGTTCCCGATTGGTCAATCATCTGGATATTAACCTTTTTTGCATTGACAATAAGCATCTTATTTTTTGGCTTTTCACTGGAAAGCATCACAAACGGCATCATCGCCGCCGGAACGGCCGTATACGGTCACCAAATGATCAAACAAACGGCAAAAAAACGGAAAACAGACAAAAAACACAAAAAATAAGAAATTTGGCATTCCAACCTTTAAAATTTTTAATAATAAGTATAAAAAACCCATGCTTGGCCAAAATAGAAATGTAAATGTTTAGCCTCTCCCCCCGTCTCTGCCGGTTTTCCGGCAGAGTTTTTTTGTGCGCTTTTTGTAGCCGGCGCTCCGGATTACACCTCTTTTCCCGGATTCTCCATGTCAACCGCCGTGTCCATTCCCGGCCCGGATCTTCGTATATTCACGCGAAATCCCCATGAGGGCAGTCCGATTCGAAATATCCGGTAAAAAGGAAAGTCATTTCCATGTGAACAAATGTGCGAAAATTTTCGGTATTATATCAAAAAAAAGGAAGACAATTATGTTTTAATAAAATTAAAGCACAATGCACTTTCTGTAATTGGAGATGAAAACGATGTGGTATCAAAAACAACCGCAAACCGTTGCTCAAGAACTGGAAACAGACGTGAACAAAGGCTTGTCCAGCAGGGAGGCGAAAAAAAGGCTAGAGGTTTACGGGGAAAACAGATTTGAAAAGAAACGGCAGAAATCAATATTAATGTTGTTTTTGGAACAACTGAACAGTATATTGATTTATATTCTTATCGCCGCGGCCCTCATTTCTTTCGCCGTTTCGGAAATCACCGATGCCATCATTATTCTTATGGTCATATTTATGAACTCGGCCATTGGCGCCGCCCAGGAGCGAAAAGCAGAAAAAGCCCTTGAAGAGCTTAGTAAAATGACAACCCCGAAAGCGCTCGTCAAACGGGATGGAACGGTGCAGGAAATTCCTTCCGAAAACGTCGTTCCGGGGGATATTGTCATCATAGACACCGGACGTTACATACCCGCAGACTTGCGGCTCGTGGAAACGGTCAATTTAAAAATCGAAGAATCATCCTTAACCGGTGAATCCGTTCCGGTTGAAAAAGACGCCTCATGGTTAGGAACAACAGAGGTTCCCTTGGGTGATCAAAAAAATATGGCCTTTATGTCAACACTTTCGACTTACGGCCGTGGAATCGGGATTGCCGTCAGTACAGGAATGAATACGGAAATCGGCAAAATCGCCAAAATGCTCAGCGAGGAAGACAAAGAATTGACCCCTTTGCAAAAGAGACTCGACGAATTGGGAAAAATTCTTGGATTTGGGGCGGTCGTCATCTGTACGATCATTTTTCTCATTGGCTTTTTTCAAGGACGCCCGCCGCTTGATATGTTCTTAATCGCCGTCAGCCTTGCGGTTGCCGCCATTCCGGAAGGTTTGCCCGCCATTGTCACGATTGTTTTGGCCCTCGGTGTGCAAAAGATGATCAAACGCCGGGCGATTGTCCGCAAATTGCCGGCCGTTGAAACGCTCGGGTCGGTCAGCGTGATTTGCTCGGACAAGACAGGCACACTGACGCAAAACAAAATGACCGTCACCGATGTTTATGTAAACGGAAGAAGCCATTCCTTGCATGAATTTTCGCCACAAGACAAATTTGAAACACTTTTCTTCTCCGCCATGTGTTTGTGCAATGATGCTGAAATAAAAGACGGCGAAGCAACCGGAGACCCGACGGAAACCGCTCTTGTTGCCGCTGCCGAACAAGCGGGGTTGAAAAAAGCCGATTTGGACCAACAATACCGGCGCATTTATGAGATTCCTTTTGATTCTGAAAGGAAAATGATGACCACCGTTCATCAAAAAGACCAAAAATTTATCGCCATGAGCAAAGGGGCTTTGGAAAGTATCCTGCCAAAGTCTTCCTCCGTCATCGTCAATGGTGAAAGGAAACAGATGACCGCCGCTGTGGCAAATGACATTCAAAAAACGGCCGATGCCATGTCAGATAAGGCGCTGCGCGTTCTGGCCATCGCTTACAAGCCGTTGTCCGGAGCGGATTTTTCAAAAGAATCACTCGAAAATGATTTCATTTTTCTCGGTCTGGTCGGAATGATCGATCCGCCGAGGGAAGAAGCAAAAAAATCAATCAGTCTTTGTAAAAAAGCCGGGATTCGCACGATTATGATTACCGGCGATCACCGGAAAACCGCTTTTGCCATCGCGAAAAATCTCGGCATTGCCAAAGAAGAAGATGAAACGATTTCCGGAACGGAACTGGATGCCATAAGCAACCGGGAATTAAGCGAAAAAGTAAAAAAAATCACCGTCTTTGCCCGCGTTTCGCCTGAACATAAGGTGAGAATTGTCAACGCATTGAAAAGCAACAACCTGATCGTGGCCATGACGGGAGACGGAGTGAACGACGCTCCTTCCCTCCAACAGGCAGATGTCGGTGTGGCCATGGGACAGAGCGGAACTGATGTGGCCAAGGAAGCGGCAGACATCATCCTGACAGATGACAATTTCAAAACGATCGTGGCCGCCGTTGAACAAGGCCGCAATATTTATCAAAATATAAAAAAGTCCATCATGTTTTTGCTATCCGCAAACCTTGGTGAAATTTTCACCTTGTTTATTGCCATATTATTGGGGTGGCCTACTCCGTTGACCGCCATTCATATTTTATGGGTCAATTTAATTACCGACTCGCTGCCGGCCATTTCCCTCGGTGTCGATCCGGATGATCCGGATGTGATGAAAAAGAAACCCCGTCCCGCCAACGAGAGCATTTTTGGCGGAGGAGCCGGTTCTTTCGTCGTGTTCAACGGCATCCTGATTGGAACATTGACTTTGTTTGCCTTTATTTCCGGACTGGCAGTATCGTCAGGCGCGATGTCTGTTTTTTCCGTCGACTTCAGCAATGTTTCCCGGGAAGCGCTCATTTATGCGCAAACACTCGCTTTCATGACATTGGCTATTTCCCAATTGTTCCACAGTCTCAACTTGCGAAACACAAACCGGAGCATTTTCAAAATAGGAATCTTTTCCAACAAATATTTGCTGGCATCCATTGTTGCCGGGATTGCCATCCAAATGGCTATCGCTCATATACCTGTTTTCAACCATCTTTTCGGTATTCAGGCATTGACGGCGTCTGATTGGCTGTTTGTCTTTTCCTTGTCCGTGCTGCCGGTTGTATTCAATGAATTGATAAAAGCCGGAAAAAGAATTTTCCACAACCAAGAAAAATAATAAAACATTGCGGCTGTCTGTTTTCATTTGCCCGCCCCAAAGGAGCAGTCAAAACAGACAGCCGCCTTCTATTGCTTCCTTCCTTTTGCGCTTTCGTTCATCCGTTCTCATGAACCGATTCCGAAACCCGATTTTCCTGCTGGTGAATATTTCCGCCAGAAACAGCTGCCTGCTTCCTTCCCGCAAAAAGAACCAACGGAACGCCGATCAACAGCAGAACGATGATCAGCAAAATGACGCCGGGCCAATGAAAATATTGCCAAAAATATCCTCCTCCAAAACCGACGAAACTTGAACCTAAGTAGTAAAAAAGCAAATACAATGAAGATGCTTGCGCTTTATATTGTTTGGCCAATTCCCCCACCCAGGCGCTGGCAATCGAATGGCTTGCAAAAAAACCAAAGGTAAAAATGACAATGCCGGCGAGTATGGCAGCCAGTGAAGGCAGCAAGGTGAGCAGCGCGCCGGAAGCGGTTATGGCAAGCGACGCCAAGAGCATTGGTTTGTTTCCGTATTTGTCCGCCTGTTTTCCCATAAACACGGAGCTGAATGTGCCGGACAAGTAAACAATAAAGATGGACCCGATAGCCGCCTGGCTCAAATGATAAGGGGGTGCTTCAAGCAAATAGCCGATATAATTGTAGAGAGTGACGAAGCTTCCCATGAGCAGGAAAGCCAAACTAATAACCGCCATCAACTCCTTGCTTCGCAAGTGAATTTTATATGCAGACAATGCTTCTTGTATGGTCATGCCCGGTTTTGAATATCTCTTCGGCTCAGGCAGCAAATTCCAAAACAGCACACTTACAAAAATGGACAGGATTCCGATGGAAGCGAGAGCAACCCGCCAGGAAAACAAATCTGTCAAGATCCCGGTGAATATCCTTCCCGCCATTCCTCCGATGCTTGTTCCGGCGATATAAAGCCCCATGATTTTGCCGATGCTGTCCAGACTGAATTGTTCCCCCACATAGGCCATCGCAATGGAAGGAACGCCTGCAGCAAATATACCCAACAGAGCCCGGCTCATCAACAGGAATGAAAAATTTGGACTGAGCGCCGTAAGCAATCCCAAGGTGGAAGCAAGAACCATGGAAACAACCATCAATCTCTTTTTTCCGATAACATCGGATAAAGGGGCGGCAAAAAGCATCGATACAGCCAAGATTCCTGTTGTAAAAGACAAAGATAAACTGGCATAAACGGCAGAAACACCAAACACTTTAGAAAATTCAGGAAAAAGAGGCTGGGTTGTGTACAAATTGGCGAATGTGACAAATCCGGCAAGAAACAAAGCTATGCTCGCTTTCTTATAATCTGTTGTTCCTCTTCTGACCGTACTCAAAATTCCTCTCTTCTTTCTCCTGATATATTGTTTTTATATAATAATGTACTACTTTTTTTCGAAATTGTAAAAAAACAATAAAAATAACCCGCAGGAAATTTGCGGGTTATGCGTTTTTTGCGGATCATATTCAATTTTATAACACTCATGAGGGTCATTGTTGTAGCATTTTTGCTTGCTTACAGGTTCTAATCAGCAGACTTTTGCTTTTCTAAATGAAAGTAGTGCTAGTGAAGCAAGGCCTTTTATATGGAGCAAGTCTGTTGTTCCTCGTATTCATCATAAAGCAATGGCTGTTCCTGTTCTTGGCTTCTTTTTTCCGTTTCCGTCACTAGTACGGCGCAAACCGTATCACCGGTAACGTTCACGGCCGTCCTTGCCATATCAAGCAGCCTGTCAATACCGATGATTAAAGCAATTCCTTCCACAGGCAGGTTGACGCTTTGCAACACCATCGTTAACATGACAAGACCAACTCCGGGAACGGAAGCCGTGCCGATGCTGGCCAAAACGGCCGTAAGAACCACTGTTGCAAGTTGCATCAACGTCAAATCTGCGCCGACTACTTGGGCGATAAAAATGGTTGCCACCCCTTGCATGATGGCTGTACCGTCCATATTGATCGCCGCTCCCAACGGCTGCACAAAACTCGAAATCGACTTCGGAACTTGCAGCCTTTTTTGCGCCACTTCCATTGACACCGGTAAAGTGGCGCTGCTTGAGGAAGTGCTGAAGGCCACTGTCATCACCGGTATCATTTCCTTAAAGAAAGTAACCGGATTGCGCCTTGCCAGCAGGGAAAGTGTTCCTCCGTACACAACGACCATATGAACAAGCAATGCGAACAGGACCACGAACATATAGAGCCCCATGGACTTCATCGCGTCAAATCCTTGTTTTCCGACGGCGGAAGCAATCAAACCGAATGCGCCGTACGGGGCGAACTTCATGACGACGTTGACGAGAAACATCATGATTTCATTTGCTTGTTCAAACAGCTTCACGACGCCGCGCACTTTTTTGCCGAGCATAGCCAGCGCCAAGCCGACAAAGACAGAGAATGTTATGATTTGCAGCATGTTCCCTTCTGCAAATGCTTTTACGGGATTTGTCGGAATAATGTCGATCATGGAATCAATTGCCGGAGGGGCTTCGCGGGCTTCAAAGGTTAGACCCGCCAAGTCAAAGTCACCCGCTTCGCCTGGCTTTAAGATGAGCGCCAAACTGATCGCAATAGTGATGGCAACGGCGGTTGTAACAATGAAAAAGCCCACCGTTTTCAGGCCGATTCTGCCCAATTTTTTCGGATCGCCCAATCCGGAAGTGCCCAAAGCAATGGAAAAGAAAACAAGGGGAACGACAAGCATCATGATTAAATGTAAAAAGATCTTCCCGAGCGGAGTAAATAAATATTTATCAAAATAAGGAAATATATCCCCAAATAGCAAATTCATCATTAACCCAACAATAGCACCCATTACTAAAGCGAGAATAATTCTTACAGATAATTTCATAAAATTCCTCCTTTATAAATTTTTTCCATATAACGCCGATAGTACTGCTGTATCTTTATCAAAAACCCTCTTTTTGCACAAAGTTATTTTAAAATATCATTAGCCTGCTTATTTGCATGCCGGGACAAATATTCAAGCCGCTTTTGAACAAAAAAATACACAGAGGCATCGTCTCTGTGCAAATCTGCCTTTTCTCAAACACCGCTTACGAGGTTAGCTGACGGGTTCGGGCTTGAGAATGCCCTACCTTGAATAAAAGGATTCACCCCAAAAAAGATGGTTCCCCCGCTCTTTAACAGATTCAGCGTTATATGAAGTTATTGCCTATGGCTTCTGCCAAACGCCAAAACTATTCTATTATAATTAGACCAGATTCCCCCGTTTTTTGTCAATACATTTTTAATATGTAATTGTATAAATTGGAAAATTATTTTCTTTTACAATCGTTTGAAAATATTTATATTGGACTATTTTTCATGTATACTTAAGGGAAAAAGATTAATAGATTGGGGGGTATTTTATGAAACTGGATGTAGCTGTCATCGGCGGAGGAATCAGCGGATTGTCCGCCGCTTTATTTACCGGCCACGCCGGATTGAAAACAGTTGTTTTTGACGACGGCCAATCGCAGATAAAAAAAGTTTCGTCTTTAAAAAATAATTTGGGAACGCCGGAAATTTCCGGTGAGGAGCTTTTGGAACGTTACCGGCAACAAGTAAAGGATTATGCGGAAATTAAAGATGTAAAAGTAACCTCCTTGAAAAAATCCGGAGATGTCTTCATCTTGGAAGCAGACGGGAAAACATATGAAGCGGAGCGGGTCATCGTCGCCACCAATATCCAATACGACCTGTTGGAAGCCCTCGGTTTTGAAATTGAAGTCAATGAAAATGTTAAAAGCGGCAAAATTAAAAAAGTGGCCGGAGTGGATTGGGAAGGGATCACTTCCATCCCGAATCTGTACATAGCCGGACTGCTTGCCGGTGTGCCAAGCCAGGTAATGATTGCCGCCGGGCAGGGTGCTGCGGTGGGAGTCCGCGTGGCCCAAGATGCAACCGGTGAAAAATATATGTGGCATGATAAGTGATATGTCATCCGCACGAGAAAGGACAACATTTCAAGCGGAGCAA
>CALKIU010000090.1 GCA_937995745.1 uncultured Bacillaceae bacterium
CCGTTGCGGTAGGCCATGGCCTTAAATGGTAATACTTCTGTTCCAATAAGAGACATAATCAAATTCCTCCCTGAATATATTTTTAATTTGTAAAATAGTTACATTCAACTAAAATAATTACAATACGATAATCATTATTATATAGTATTTACTTGTTGTCAACAAATAACCTAAATTTATACAAATTAAGAAAAAAGATCTATTAAATGGATAGTTCTAAATACCCTCCGCAGAGGATGAAAATTCCTGTTCATTCCAGTTTTTTCCTCTATGTATCATTTCAACAAAAAATCCCTGATTCCTTCTAAAAAGGCAGTTAACAAATGGAACTCAATGAAGAAAAAAATTAGCCAACAATATAGAAGGAGGGAGTGTGAGCAATGTGAATCAATGGAAGAAAACCGGATTCCTTCTCGCTTTCTCAATCACATCTATTTTTTCTGGGTATTCTGAAAAAAATACCGTCAACATAAACATAAATGAACACCATCAATCAAGAACGGGAGTGGAGACAGTGTCTGACCGGGAGGAGATAAACAGCCGGGAGGCAAATAAAAAATGGACAACATCAGAAAAAAATGGTTCCGGTGATTCTCAATTATTACCGGTATTTGCGAATCAAAGAGATATTTTTGCGGAGAATGGAGAAAAGACCGTTGAGAATATGCAATACCAGCAAGACGGCGCAGGGAAGAAGCCGGAAAAAGAGTCTCCCGAAACAGATAAAACAAAGGAGACATCTGTCATTTCGGCATGGACGGAATCTGATGTTCAGGCATTTTTATCCGGGCTCATTCCGGGACATGAACATTTTTCAAGCCATGCGTCCTCACAGTCCGGGCCAAAGCTGTTGAACGTCCCCCTCATCAGCCAATATCCGGAACTTCCATCCGGGTGTGAAGCTACCGTGCTGGCAATGGCTCTGCAATATTATGGAATCCATGTCAGCAAAACAAAGCTGGCTGATGAAATGCCCTATGATCCCACGCCTATTAAACGGGATAGTAACCGGCGTATTATTGAGTGGGGAGACCCAGAGGTTGGTTATGTGGGCAATCCGTACAATCTCGGAACAACCATTAACCCTAATCCCTTAAAAAAACTTCTCGATAAGTACCGGAGTGGCGGAATAGCTTTATACGGCCAGGACTTCAGCGTCATTGAAAACTATGTAAATGAAGGGAAACCGACTCTTGTTTGGTTTACACTGCATTATCAGATGCCGGCTCCCCGGACCTGGAAAACGCCAGCCGGTAAAGAAATTTATGCGCCAAGGCCGCTCCACTGCGTTCTGGTCACCGGAGTTGACAGCCGTTATGTGTATTTTCATGACAGTGATGCCAACCGGAAAAATGTCAGGGTGGCCAGGGAACATTTTGAAAAAGTATATAACGCGATGGGACGGAGGGCATTGGTGGTAAGTTAATGTTTTCTTAAATTTGCCATTCGCCTGATTAAAATAACAAAGACTACTCCAAATTCCGGCACTGCACCCTTCCTGATTTTATGGTGGAAGGAATTCTAAGTGCCGGAATTCTTATGTACAGCCCCCATTTTTCTTAAATATTATAAAATATAAGAAGGGAAGCAAAATAATTTTCAAAGGTGAGAAATTTGAAGGAAAAAATCCTCCGCAATTTGCGGAAAAGCCGCAAGAAAAGAAAAACGTTTATTTTTAGAATCGTTCTTATTCTTCTCGTTTTATCCATTTTTTATGCGATTTATATGTATCAGCTTGCACCTCCGGGTCCGGCCCAAAATGAGTTTGAACGGGTAAAAAGTGATTACATTCTCATGCTCTTTCAATGCGCGGTCGGCAGCATCGTTATATTTCTTCCATCGAGGGTTGAACGCCATTTTGGGATTGATATCCCCGATATTATGGAAATTATGTATTTTATCTTTTTATTTTGCGCTATCTATCTAGGGGAAGTGCGGAATTTCTATTTTAAAGTTCCCTATTGGGATTTAATTCTCCACAGTTTCAGCGCAGCCATGCTGGGGGCTTTGGGCTTTATCCTTGTAAATTTTCTTAATGACATGAACAGGCCGGAAATTCATCTAAGTCCCTTTTTTGTAGCCCTATTTGCATTTTGCTTTGCAGTGACATGCGGAGTTGTTTGGGAAATTTATGAGTTTCTTGCGGACGGAATTCTTGGTACCAATATGCAAAAGTTTATAGAAGCGGACGGAACGGTTTTAATTGGCCGCGAAGCGCTGAGAGACACGATGGAGGATATTATTGTCGATGCGGTCAGTGCTCTGGCGGTAACAGCCCTTGGATATATTCATTTGCGCAACGAAATAAGACGCCATAGAAAAAGCGAAGCCTCTTTGAATTCCAATTGAGTGGTGCAAGATTCCGGCACTGTAACAGAACAGCGCCGGAATTTTTGTTTGGATGGGGTTTGCAAGGCTGTTTGCATGTTCTTCTTAAATCTTTTATCCGTCCCGTCCCGAATAAGACAAAACCGATTTTTATTCCGGGAAAGGCTGATGATGCAGTTGCTTTTTTATTTCATTCATTTTTTGCACAACGAGCGGGTAAAAATATTTTTGGGCGCTTTTGGTGCAATTTCCGCCAAAAAAAGCCGTCCCGGGGCATGACTTGACTTCATAATCTTTGGCATTGTCGAGGACTCTTTCCCCTGTTTTATAACGCCACCAATGGTGATAGGTAATGCTGTCAACGGAGGGAATCAGGTTGAATTTTAAACAAAGCAACGCTGTCACATAAATAATGGCATCCTTTTGTTCTTTCGTCATGACATCATTCCCTGCATTAAAATTGCCAACATTTTCAATGGTAATTCCCTCAGCATTCGCTATTGCGCCGATTGAACCTTCCGGAGTCATATTGAACGGCCGAGAAACGGCAATTTTTCCGTCCGGAAAGGTGGTAATATTTTGGGCAATGGTCTTCCATCCCATTTTGCTTTTGTGGAAATGCTCCATGCTGTTAAGCAGTTGAAAGTGATTATTGCCTTTAAAATGCGCGTAGGACGGCCGCCATGTATGATGGTGCTGGATTATTGCAATTTTTCGGCTGATTTTGCTGTTAAAAAGCCATTCCTTAAACTCTTCCTTTTGTCATAAGAATGTGCGTGCCTTGCATGGCCAGTTTTTTGGGAGGGATTTTGATGATCATTCCCGGCTGTAGCAATGGTGACGAAAGTTTATTAGCATTTTTAATCAATTCTGCGGTAGAACCATACCGCTCGGCAACCCGGCCGATCGTATCTTTCATTTGAACTTCATACAGAAATGAAACTTTCAGTTTTTGCCCTGCAAGCAAGGCGGTCGATTGGAGACCGTTTGCCTGAATAAGTTCTTCCTCAGTTGTATCGAACTTTTTAGCCACCTCTGAAAGACTGTCTCCCGGCTGAACTTCATAAATATTGTCTGAATCAAAATCTAGGGTGTGAACTGTTTGCGCGAATGCAGAGAAAAGGGAACAGATCAGCAGGATGACAGGAGTGATTAATTCTTTCATCTAAAAATTCCTTTCCTGATTATTAAGTCATGTTTAATTTTCGAAAAAGCAAAGGAATTATTCCCGGTTCTGAGAAAAGGCAAAAAGACAAAAGAGAACACGGATTTATAAACAAGAAGGCGGATTGGACGAAGCGGAATCAAGGAAGCAAATTGAAATAATGGCAATCGTGATCGATAGCAAAACCGGGCAGAATCATTTGCTTTTTTTCTGGGCCGGTTTCTGCTGTTTGGAGGAGTGCATTAGAAAACGGGAGGGATACGGAGGATCTTGTGGCATTTTTAAAGAAGAGGCCTCTTTTTATCAGCTGAGCAGTTGAGAGGTCTTGAGAGGTAGTTAAATGACGCTATAGGGGTTTTGACTGGAAAAAGGGTAAAGGTTTATGATTGGTATTGTTATTAATTAGAAAATTCAAATAAGGAGGTGACAACAGAGCAGGGATGAACAGGAAAGTTTTATCGCAAACAAAAAGCTGCCCATATACATTTAGAAAACCAACTGTGCAGGACGGTTCAGAAATATGGGGTCTTGTAAAAAGTACAGGTGTGCTTGATGTAAACACTCCGTATGCATATCTTATGCTGGGCAAATATTTCGCAGATACCTGTGTTGTTGCTGAGGAAAAGGACCAAATAATCGGCTTTGTGTCCGCATTCCTTCCGCCGGGTTCATCTGAAACGGTTTTTGTTTGGCAGGTGGCTGTTCATCACGAACACCGCGGAAAGGGAATTGGAGGAAGACTTTTAAATGAACTGTTAAAGAGAAAAACATGTGAAAATGTTCGCTATTTAGAGGCGACTGTTTCCCCGTCAAATATCCCATCTCAGAAACTTTTTCACGGATTGGCACAACGTCTGAATTGTCCATGTGTAATTTCTGAAGGGTTTACTGAAGAAATGTTTCCGGAATCCGGACATGAAGCTGAACTGACCTATGTCATTGGTCCTTTTAAGTTGCACCGTTAAAATGCAATGTAAAAAAGATGCGGAAATAAAATACTGAATTTTCCGAAAGGTAGTGAAAGAATGCAAGCAGTAAAAAACTCCTCTGCCATGCTTGCCATGTTTGAGGAGTTAGAATCAGAAGTTCGAAGTTATATTCGCAGTTTTCCGGCCGTTTTTCAAAAAGCAAAGGGTTCAAAAATATGGGATAAAGACGGTAAGGAATATATCGATTTCTTTGCCGGGGCCGGCGCTTTAAACTATGGTCATAATGAAACGGGCATGAAAGAAAAGCTGCTCGATTATATTGCCGGCGACAGCATCACCCACAGTCTGGATATGGGCACGGAAGCGAAGGCCCGTTTTTTAAAAAGATTCAGGGAGGTTATTCTTAATCCCAGAGGCCTTGATTATAAAGTGATGTTTCCCGGTCCGACCGGAACGAACGCCGTGGAAAGTGCTTTAAAGCTTGCACGCAAGGTCACCGGGAGCGATCTTGTGATAAGCTTCACAAACAGTTTCCACGGCATGACACTCGGTTCTTTGTCGGTGACGGGAAACTCCTTTAAGCGCAAGGGAGCGGGGGTTTCCCTTCAAAACAGTGTTGCCATGCCTTTTGACGGCTATTTCGGTGATGATATAGACACAGCCGAATATTTGGAGCGCTATTTGTCTGATTCAGGAAGCGGCTTGGATAAACCGGCAGCGATTATTGTGGAAACTGTTCAGGGGGAAGGCGGATTGAATTCGGCCAGTTTTGAGTGGTTGAAAAAAATAGAGGCCATATGCCGCCGTTATGATATTTTGCTCATTGTTGATGATGTGCAGGCCGGCTGCGGGAGAACCGGCACCTTTTTCAGTTTTGAACCGGCCGGGATCAAGCCTGATATTGTTTGTCTGTCCAAGTCGATTAGCGGTTACGGAATTCCGATGGCATTGACTTTAATTAAACCGGAGTACGATATTTGGAATCCGGGCGAACATAACGGAACATTCCGCGGGCACAATCTCGCCTTTGTCACTGCGGCGGAAGCCTTAACATATTGGGAAAAGAAAGATTTCGAGGAAAAGATCAGGGAAAAGAGCCGTCTTGTTGGAGAGTTTTTGGAAAGTCTTGTAAAAAAATATCCTGACCTTGAAGGTGAAGTCCGCGGCAGAGGATTAATGAAAGGAGTGGCCTGCGGTAAAAAAGGCCTGGCCGGAAAAGTATGCCGTATGGCTTTTAAAAAGGGGTTGATTATGGAAACATCGGGTCCCGGCGATGAAGTGTTTAAAATTATGCCTCCATTAACGATTGAAGAAGATCTTTTAAAACAGGGTTTTGTCATTATTGAGGAGAGCGTGAAAGAAAGCCTGGCTGAGTTTGAAAAAGAGCCGGTTTAACTAGATGGCGGGATGGAAAAGTCTGCTGCAGCCGCTGTTGCTGTGGGTTGTCCGCATTGGGAGTAACCGGCATGATTGAAAAGTACCAGTCTGTCCGGGCCGGGAAAAGTCCCCCGAAGCCTTAGGGGTCATTCGGTTGCCCCGGGATGGTGTTTTGGTTTGTCTCCTTTTTAGTGTAATCGTAATGCATGTCGGCTCAGTTGATTACTGCCGGTTTGAAAACACTGAATAAAAGGAAATGAGAAATGTTACGTAAAAATGATATGGCGGGATTCTTTGTTGCAAAAAAGTATTGTAAACCGCCTGGAAAAGTAAAGATTATCGAACAGTTGGAGGGTTTAAAGTGATTGTTAAAACGTTAGACGAGGTAAAAGGCTCTGAATTTCATGTTGGAGATAAAACATGGGAGAGCAGACGATTTTTGCTGGAAAAGGATGGCATGGGTTTTTCAATGCACGATACGATTATTTATGCCGGTACAGAATCCATCTTTTGGTACAAATACCATCAGGAAGCGGTGTACTGCATTGAAGGCGAAGGTACTCTCGAGGACTTATCAACAGGAAAGATTTATGACATTAAACCTGGAACGCTCTATGCTCTGGATGGACATGAAAAGCACCGTTTGACGGCAAAGACTCAAATGAGGATGGTTTGTGTGTTTAATCCGCCTTGTACCGGAAAGGAAGTTCATGATAAAGATGGCGCCTATGCCCTTCCGGCTGAAAAGAAATAGTGATTGAAATAAATGGAGGAAGCAGTGGTTTGGTGCTTCCTCTTTTGGTGCATCCATCATACCCATGGTGTCAGGGACAGGCATGGCTTGTTATGAGCGGTGTGTTTGTGGGATTTTAGGGCTCCGCAATTGTTGTAACCGGCCGGCATGAACGCAGGCCATCCAAAAAGGCAAACAAACCGTCAAAAAACGGGTAAAATCAGACTAATGGTCGTTGCCAGTTCCAACATTTTTGTGTGAAAAATGTGTCGTTTCGTTGATTCGGGTAATAAAGAATGGCGTTTACAACCTTTGAGCAGGACGTTTGCTGTGGCATTTATCAACATATTGGCGAAATTCAAGAGGATACTGGCGAAATAAAAATATATCAGCGAAATTTCAAATATATTGGCGAAAATTTAATTTTATTGTAAAAAAACAAAAATATCAGC
>CALKIU010000091.1 GCA_937995745.1 uncultured Bacillaceae bacterium
TTTTTTAAAGTGAGAACGTCTGTATGGACGGCCCAGAATCGATGTTGCGCGCCATCATCAGTGTTGAGGGTTCTCTTCACGGGACGGCAGCCCCTTCCTCTGTTCCCGTTTTCGTACGCTACATCATTCGTTTCTTTTTGAATCATTTTGTATAAACTCGTCCGGGTGCCTTGCAACATTTCTTTCTTGATTGCGTTCCGCGTTGATGGTTGCGTTCCTCGTCGCCGGCGTAAAAGATAAACTCCCTCTTCGTCTTTTTAATCGGCGTCAGCCCCCCGTGTGCACCAAAACATTTAAATGCTCCAATTTCGGGAGGCTATGCGCGACTTTTTTATGCCGTGAAAATTGAGGCTTTATGTTACGGTTTTCGCGTCATTGCGCGCTAAATGAGGTTATGCTGTGAGTATTTTGAAAAGTCCAACACGGAGAGAATGAACAAAAACGAGCGCCTGCCTGTTTGCTGGCAAGCGCTTTTGTGCTTCTGATTTATGGCTGCTTATAAACCGCATGGTCGAACTCGTTATGACATTTCTCGAAATCCGGGACATTGCGATGTACCCTTGTCCTACGTACAATTCTGGTCTTACTGGTGACCCCCAAAAACTGGTGGGACCCGGAACTTGTCCGTGGCCACTGGAAAACGTTTCCCGGTCAATGGAACTGTTTTTCGTGGTCTCAACCTGTCCCTTCGTCCCTCTTTTGCCTCCCGTCCCTTTTTTATTGGCCAAGACGTGACGCGGAAATGCGATGACTTGAAGTGATTGAGATTTGACCAATGGAGCGGAAGGATATACCCCACCATATTGTCGAGCCAAAGGGAACAACCGCGCCAAAGTGATAAAAAAATATTTTCCGCAGGGATAGGGCAATTTTTTCCCGTAGATCAAGAATTCTTCTTGCCTACACGGCGTTTTTCAAATAACGTTCATTATGTATCGCTGCTTTTTGTCACACCAAAGCCCAATCCAATTGGAAAAAGAAGGTTCTTTGTCAAATGTTGGGGTAAAGGCTACCGCGCATTCGCTTGGTGGTCTTTGCCTTTGTGGGGGAAATGCATTTCCCCCACAAAGGTAAAGGGTCAAAAAAGGAAATATCCTTTTACCCCACGTGCACTCCAATTTCTTTATACTTGTATGTTAACAATATTCGAGCCCGCGCTCGCTTAAAGTTCCTAAATCCAAATGCGTTTCGTTTCATAACCTTCGTATGATTGTTAATCCCTTCTAAAAACCCATTCGAATATCCATATACGAAACTGTTCAAAATTTCCACTTGCCATCTCTTAAGTGTTTCAGTATTTTTTATAAATTCCGGAATACCGGCTCTTTCCACCAAATGATAAAAACGGTACAATCCTTCCTTTGTTTTGCGGATATGTTCAGCGCCATTTTGTTTGGCTTGTTCAAACCACCTGCAAAACTCCTCCTTCAATTGATAAGCCGTATGTAATTCCTTAGACATTTGAAAATATCTGTTTAACCACCATCGTTCCTCGTCAGTCAACTTTTTGCTGTCTTTATGGAAGATATAGTGCTTCTTCTTGCATTTTATCCGGTCATACTCATCCCAGGAGGCCTAAACTCTTCTCCGCACTCCATCTTAAGCCCAATATATATGCCGGCAAAAGTGAAAACGGTCTGCCACGATAACCGGCTTTCACAGCGCTTCTTTAACAGCTGCTTTAAACACCATGATTACAATTTCAACGTTTTCCCCGTACTTGCGGAGATAATGACAACAGTTTTCTTTCTCCGGTTCGGAAGAATGTCAATCGGCTCTCTTGTTTCTCCGTCTGCGATGATCAATTGATATTTTTCTGCTTTGGTATGCCTTTATATTCATCTATCGCGATCACATGCGGCAGCAACCGGATGTCCTTCAACTCTTCTTCGCCATCTCATCAAATCCGCGCATGACAGTGGAAGTCGAAGCACCAAATTGTTGAGCCAGTTCTTTAAAAGTTTTTTATGTATGATGCTACGCAAACGGACCGCCGAGTCCCATTCTTTTGAGGTTCGCTTATATCGTTCAACAATTATGTTGTCTTCATAAAATCTCTTACCGCATCCTTCGTATCTGTATCTGCGTTTCCTGTAGAAAATATGTGTAAAGCGTTCAAACCACTTTAAATGTTTGATTTTCTGAATTCGATAATCATGGATTTTACGAGTTTTTGCACCACAACAAGGATATTCATGTGTTCGCACAGGCATCTCAACATAGTAGATGGCTGTTCCGCCCTCCAACAGTTTAATGTCAGTCACAACCACATCTTCTAATCTTGGGATTTTTATGTTATTATTCAATTGCACGCTTCTCCTCTCTCTTTATACTTGTTGGACACAATCCAAGTATAAAAGATTGGAGAAAGCATGCCTTTTTTTGTTCAAAATTGTCTGAGAACCCCAGCATTTAGTATAGAGCCAAAAAGAAAAAAACCGAGTGTACCTCTTATGGGTGCCCGGTTTTTTCTTCCACAAAAGAAAATTAGATACCACCAATATTCAGATTAGCAAACAATTAATTTTCAATTTCCGCGAATAAGCTACTTCAAATAAAGGTGACTAATATTACTTTTGTCTACTAACATGGGTGACAAAAATGTCTCCAATAAAGCAGTAATAAATATTAGCACAATATCGATTATAAAAAGGATAAATAACTCTCTTCCTAAACGAATAAATGAATGTTTTTTAAATTCCTTTCTCTTTATCATTTTGACAATAAGAGTCCACGTATATATTCCAATAGTTGCGGTAAAAAACATATTAATTACTTCAAGAACCCCATGTCCTGCAAAAAACGAATACGCTGTTTTAAATGATGTTAATTCCATTAAGCTATGAAAAATATAACCTAAGTAAAAAAACTGTTCAAAAAGAAAGACAATCGAAAACAATCCGAAACTTAGAATTGAGAATAACAGAGCAAAACCATGAATTTCTAAATTTGTAAAAAAGATGGTTGTAAATACAGGTTTTAAATCGGGTTCAAATTTTTCGTTAGGGAGCAACATAAAACCAAAAAAGAAAAATAGGATTCCCATAAGCGCACTAACTAAAAAACATATACTAAATATCTTTAATTTCAATTTCATCACAATCACACTCTAATACTACTTTACCGTCCAACTCTTCTCTCTTTAACCTTATTTTTTTATCCGGAAATCCTTTCAAATATGCCTCTGTGGAATGTGTTGCATATATTAAGATTGCATTATTTTCGCTTATATATTTTTTTAAATATCGCAAAACAGCTTCACGCGACTCAACATCCAAATTCACAAACGGCTCATCAAGAAGAATCAAATCAGGAGAAGGAAGCAGCGCCAGTATCAAAGAAAGTTTCTGCCGCGTTCCCAATGAAAGTTCACGGGTAAGCATATGCTTGTATTTGTACAAGCCAATCTCTTCTATCAGTTTTTCTAGCGAAGGGTCCAAACTTTTTAAATTCAAAAAAGACAGGACCATATCAATCGTTTCCGCCGGCGTCAAATATTCATACAAAAACGGTGTGTTTCCGACTAACGAAACGTTTTCCATATATCTTTTATAATTTTTTCTGATAGAAATACCGTTCAGCCAAATGTCGCCTTCAAACCTTGTCATCCCGCCAATGATATTCAACAGCGTCGACTTGCCAATTCCATTTTCACCTAACAACTCAACAATGCTTCCATTATTGATTTTTAAATCGATTCCTTCGAAAACGGCAGATTCACGATAACGTTTCGTAATATTGCGCAGCTCAAGCATTTTTTACCTCTCTTTTAAAAAGTTGTATACCGACAAAATAATGGAATAAACAATATAGAAAAGCATTATATAATAAATACTGCCCGCCTTGATGGCAAAAACGGCCACAACACTGCTTAATATGACGGGAGCCCCGATAACCAGCAAATCCTCAAACGGATTGAAAAAGTAAATAAAAAAGTTGCCCTTCACTTCCTCTATTGAAAACTTATTAAACCGGTAGACCCTCTTGACAACCATTTTTATGACATTTACATAAATGGCAGTTGCACTGATCACAGAGATGACAAAAGCAACGGAAAAATCGCACAGGATAAACAAGCCTGTATAATAACTGAGTAAAATAACGAAAAGTTTCCGGTAAAAAAACCGAGAAAGCATATTTTCATAGTATTTCTTCTTATCAAATCTCTTTATGTAATAGTAATCACTTAAATTCGAATCAGCTATCATTTTTGAACTATTGATGATTCCCTGGACGATGAAACTGACCAGCACACTTAAAACCGCCATGTAAACCGTAATAATGACGAACGCATGAACATTGAATTTCTGCGCAATCCACCATGCGGTTATCGGCAAAATGATTGCCAGCACATAAATATAAAAAACGTAAATGTAATACGTTCTATTTTGACATGACCTGGCCAATGCGACCAGATAAGGTTCCCGGCTGTTCCGTCCGGCATGATGAAATTGTTTTACGAAAAATTCCCTCTGCTTTAAATAATTTGGACCATAAAAGAATAAATAGAAAATCGGATAATTGCTCCAATAAAATCTTGCCGCAATTGTAAAAACAGCCGCTGCGACCCCCAATATTCCGTACAAAAAAATCTTCACGGGCTGAACATCCTGCATTCCCAAATAAACGGAGACAAACAGGCAGTAAAAAAAGATGCCAGCGCCGTACGTCCGGGCCCATTGCCGCAATATGAGGAGCCTGAATCTGTTTTTTCCCGCTTTATACATCCATTGGGAAACATTCTCCAACTCTTCGGGAATATAATTTTCATTATTAATTTCTGTAAACCAAGTGCTGAGAATCAAAAAAAGGATTGCCGCATAAAGCGGATCCATATATGGCTCTAAATAGTAATGAAAATAAAATAAAGGCGCGTACACAAAAATCGGGGCCAATTTTACAAACACATTGACAACTTGATGTATCTTGTACATTATTTCTAAAATCAATCTTTTGTCATTCTCATCAAAATGGCTTAAAAGCCCCCCGTAAAACAACTCTATATTTGCAAACGCTTTCCTCTTTTTCATTAAACGTTTATATTTAAAATACTTCATTGCTTAATTCCCCAACATTTTCATGATAATGATGACCGCATTTACAATTCCAAAAATGGTAGCTATTATTGCCGCGATCATCAGTATTTTCATTTTTTTCTTAAATTGTTGTTCCATAATGTCCCACCTTTCCCAGCCATTGATGCGGTATCATATATTTGCCACCAGCTGCACTAACACCTGCAATCCGTAAAATACCGAAAATAATAGGATTCCCAATACAACTTTTACTTTAATAGCTATCGTTTTATCAACTATCGATAAATAAATATAAACAAACACGGCTATCAATATTGGCAGAACCGGCGACCAAGCCATCCATTTTATTGTGGAGAAATTATCAAAATCAAAGATTTTAATAATTATCGAATGAATAATCACTGTAAAAATATTTGCCAATAATATTGGAAATAAATAATTACTAAATTTTAATTTCTTTTCTATCATAAAATTTGTTGCGAAAGTAATAAAAAGCGTCTCTATGAGAACAACCGAAATTCCGGCAATTAATTGTGCTCCAATAAATAAAAATATAACTAATGAATCCGTAAATAATGGTAAGTTGGATTGTATTTCGTTAAACTCTTCAATAATCTTAAATTGATCAATTGTAAATATCGTATTGGCTATCAATACTAAAATTAATATTAAAAAAGAAATCCAATTAATGAGACGCTTGTATTTTAAAATGAACATTTTTATCCCCTTCATATAAAAAAGTTAGTGCCCCACACACAACCCTAAAATTATTTTAAAGGGCTTTGGCTGCCGCTCTTTTACCCGCTCTGGTCATTCCTAAAATTGTTGCACGATAAGCCCAAACTGCAGCCGAAGCTGTAGCACCAATACCAGTTAAAGTCATAAGCAAGGATGCCCAAGCAATCCAATCTAAATACTGTAGAATAGCCCCTGCGGTAGCTAAACTACACCCTGTTAATTGTCTAATCAAAACCTTACCTATTGGTATCTTCTCCTTTACTAAATTTTCAAATTAATAGAATGTAATAGAGAAAGTATCAATGATTCGCTTACTTTTCGAAACCACACAATATGTACAACGCTTCACATGGAGTAACAAATATAAAAAGCCAAATAACCTAATAATCTTATTCTGTAAGTTATTTTTCGAGAAATCATCTTCGTAGTTGATCCAAGTCAAGCGTCTGTATTAATAAGGAATCGTCACTGTGGTAATGAATATTCAAAATACAGATTTATATTAAGAAACATATATTTATGTGGGGCACATAAAAATTAATTAATTAGCTCGTT
>CALKIU010000092.1 GCA_937995745.1 uncultured Bacillaceae bacterium
ACGGTTGTTCTTCCGTTGAAAACGGAACCGTCCATCGCTGTCGGGGTTGTGGCAAGTGGTTACAAGTATACCACGGAATACGGGGATTTGGTCACCCATGTCCGCGGGGTTGAGTGGATAGTGAAAGACATGCCGAGAACTTGGCTGGAACAGGATTTGCTTTATTCCTTGAGCACTGATGCCAATGTTACCCGGATTCGGTTACATGATGCAGAAACACGCCTTCCCGAGGCAGTGAACAAGTATATTAAAGGACTGCCGCCGGAAAAAACAGTACTGTCTTTGCTTGGGGAAGGAGAAGAAGAGGCTCACCCCATTGACTTGGAAACGGTATGCAGGGATCAAATCCGCACCTACATGGCCCATCATTTTTGCGGGCAGTGTCTTCAAGATCTCGTCGCCTCCATCTTTGAAGTGGAAGGATATGTGGCGGATACATCTCCCCGCGGCAAAGACCATGGAGCGGATATTCTGATGGGACACGGAATACTCGGTTTGGAAGAGCCGAGAATTTGCGTGCGGGTAATGGCGAGTCCCCGGCCTGTCGGTGCTGATGCAGTCAACAACTTGCTGTGCGTTGTCTCCAGCTAAGGTGCATCTTGCGGGCTGATTGTCTCGTTGGGCGGATTTACCCGGGAGGCGAAAAAACGGGCCAGAGACCAATTTTACCGGATCAAGCTTTGGGATTCCGATGACCTGATTGATGCCATCCTGCGGAATTATCCGAAGCTGAACGGTGATGTGAAAAGTTCTCTCCCGTTAAAACAAGTATGGATGCTGGCGGAACAAGCACAATGAGACGAATATTTTATGCTTGCAAAAAAAAAGCCGGTCATGCCGATTGTTTTCCTTTGCGTCGGAATGGCCGGTTTTTGCCGGAAAATGATGCCTGTTTTTACCGCGGCCATTTTTTTCTCAGAAAACATTTGTCACATTTGATGTTATACAAATGTAAAATTGGGCTTAAAGTTTGTTACTATTAAAGTAAGCAAAGTTTTGGTGTCGGAGCGGAACGGCGCTGAACCATGAGGTGGGCGGTCTGCTTTTCAAAGTCCGGCCAAAAAAGAGTAAGCGTTTTCAAATTGTGGATATTTTGGCCAGCAAATAGCCGCGAGCAAATGCACATCATTGCCCGGGAAATCAAAACGCCCTTCTTCTCCGGCGAGATTTCCATACCTTGTTCGACAGGGGATATTTGACCATAAATACAGACTATGTCATTGAGGTAAGCCGCCGGATAAAAGAAGACTACGGAAACGGCAGAGAATATGATGCCCGTCACGGGACGAAATTGCTGATACTTCCGGACAGACAAGAACACCTTCCGGATCGCCGCTTTCTGGAATGGCATAATGAGAATGTTTATTTAGGATGAAATGAGGGGGATTTCAGTGATTAAGAATTCAGACAGGTTCATCAGCTCTTTCAACCGCATAGACCATAAAATCAGAAGCGAGGGCAACTACGAACGGCGCATCCCTTTTTCGCGGGTTGTCGAATATGCATGCAAACACAATGCGGTAGTTCGCCGTTTTAAAGTGGATTTATTGGAATTTGCCGAGCTGCGCAATGCCATTGTTCATCAAAGCAGCCCGCCTGAGTTTGTTATTGCCGAACCCCATTCCTCAATTGTGGAAAAAATAGAGGAAATTGAAAGAGAGCTGCTTGAACCAAAATTGGTCATTCCGGAATTCCGGCGCAAAGTAGAATGCTTTACCATCTATGATTCGCTTGCCAAAGTCCTTGCCTCGATAAAAGCCAACCAATATTCGCAGTTTCCGATTTATGGAGAAGGAAGATTTAAAGGGTTGTTAACCACAAACGGCATTGCCAACTGGCTGGCCCACAATATACAGGAAGACATTATTTCGATATGTGAAGCCACGGTTGCTGACGTTCTTCTGTGTGAAGAAAACAGGAAGAATTATAAATTCATCAGCAGAAATACAAACATTTATGAAGCGGAAGAAATATTCAAAGACGGCATCTCCAAAGGAAAAAGGCTGGAAGCGCTATTGATTACAGAAAACGGAAATCCGTCAGAAAAGTTGTTGGGGATTGTCACTACTTGGGATATGGTGAAAGAGCATTAATAGAGGCAACCAAAAACATTTTTTGAATCGAACTATGGGCAAAATGGCGTAGGTGGTATGTGAGTGTTATTTAAAAACACATGACAAGAAGAATTTTAAAAAAATTCTAAAACTAATGTTCGGTGACATAATGTTGTCATGTATAATGATTATAATAAATATAGATGATATGGAGGATTCATTTTTGGAAAGGCTTTCGAGACTATTGCGAATTATCAATTTAATTCAATCGAATCCGGGAATCAAGGCCAGAGAATTGGCGGAACGGTGTGAAACGTCGGAACGAACGATTTACCGTGATCTGGAAGTTCTCCATGCGGCGAACATTCCCGTTGTAAACGAAGGAAAAGGGAAAGGGTACACGTTTCTCGGCAATTTCAAACTGTATCCGATCAATTGGGCTGAAGACGAATATAACGCTTTTAAAATGCTGCCGCTTTTATTACAAAAAAAGTTTCAGTCAGATGCTTTTCACAGAGCTTATGAGAAAGTGATGGCGGCTCATTCAGCGGAAAAGATAGAACGGGAAGACTTGATTTCCAATATTTCCAAAGTGATTCAAAGCGGCCGGTCTCCCGGCGCCGCCAAGGAAAAAAAGCTGCTGCCCATCATCAGCGAAGCTATTTTATCGAACCGCACAATTGATACCATCTACCACACCCAAAGCCGAAACAAGACGACAAAAAGAAAAATCGATCCTTATTACCTCGTCCCGCGTAACAGTCGCTTGTACATCATCGGCTACTGTCATTTAAAAAAAGATTTTCGCACATTCCGCTTGAGCCGCTTTCAGCATGTGAAAATCCTGGACCAAACGTTCACAAGAGATCAATTGAGTCTGGAAAAATATTTGGAGCATACCTGGTCCGTCATCCGCGGAGACAAACAGATTCATTTCAAGGTCAAATTTAGCCAAAACATTGCCAGGTATATTAAGGAAGAAGATTTTAATGTCATGCCGAAACTGACAGATCTCCCGGATGGGGGTCTTCTTTTTGAAGTCACCGTGAACGACGAGCGGGAATTTCTAAGATGGCTAAGGCAATACGGACCGGATGCGGAAATTCTTGAGCCGATACAGTATCGGGATCAGATGAAAAAAATACTGGCTGAATGGTTGAATGTATACGAAAGGTAAGATGCCTTTTACATCAAACCAAAGGCAGAAGTACAGGTTGGTTTATCATGATACAGGCCATACATAACGCGTAAAGCTAGCCATTTAGAACAAATTTCACCCGTGAAAAAAACAACACAAAATTTTCAAGTCTAAAATGATATAATAATTTTTTATAAAGTATTATCGGAGTTTTTGAGTTGAGGGGTGTTTTAATGGCTAGCTTAAATAAATATTCTTCCTCACTAAATGGGGCACAATTCATGTTATATGAATTTACCCAAATCGTTAAATTGAAAGAACAAGGTTTAACTGATGACGAGATTAAAAAGGTTGTTATGAATGAAAATATACTTCAGCAAGATAAAGTGTCAAGTACAAAAAGACGACTTAGATATCTTTTGCCTCGAGTCAATGTATTGGATGAGACATTAAGACGATTTGTCATTCAAGGACCAATTGAATATAGAAAAGTAATAAACTTATATTCCATTTTAAAAACAGACCGCTTGTTTTATGAATTCATGAATGAAGTTATACGAGAGAAATTTCAGAATCACAATTACCTCTTTGAAAAAAAAGATCTGAACACATTTTTTTGCCTATAAAGCGGAGCAAGATGAGTACTTGAGGAGTTGGTCGGACTCAACGGTTCAAAGACTAAAGCAAGTATTTGTCAAGATACTGGAAGAAGTAGGGATTCTTGCCGACCGGAAAACCGGGGAATTACGGAGATTAATGATAGATGAGGCGTTGAAAAACCATCTCCGAAAAATTGGCGACGGAAAGTATATTGAATTAATGGGTGATCAATAGTGTTTAGAAAACTGAGTATTTATGAACGCTTAGACAAAATTATTCCGAAAAACATAAGGAAAGAGGGGAGGGTTCATGCTTGCGATAAAAAGATAAGGGGAATTGTTCCGTATAGAACATAATAAAAGGAACACCTTATTATTTTTCGATAAATAATATTTTGGCGATTACCCTTTGCGCTATAATGAGTGTAGAAGAAGGTTTTAGATGGAGGATTTATCAAATGGCCGTACCTGATTATCAATCTTTTATGCTGCCAATTTTGAGGATGCTTGGAGACGGAGAGATTTACAACGGCAGAGAAATAAATGAAAGAATGGCGGAAGAATTTCAATTGACGGAGGAAGACAAAAACATTTTATTGCCAAGTGGCAGGCGGAAAACCTATGTTAATCGAATTGGTTGGGCAAGAACTTATTTGAAAAAGGCTGGACTGATACAGAGTCCAAGTAGAGGCAGGTTTCAAATTACTGAGCGGGGATTAAAAGTATTAAGTGAAAATCCGCCTTCAATTGACGTGAAATTTTTGCAAAGATTTGATGAGTTTGTGGAATTTCGACAAGGAAATAGAAAACAAGATGAAAATGCAGGGACGGAGGCTGCCTTGCAAAATGAGGAAAAGGATGAGCGGACCCCGGAGGAAATTCTTGAGTCCAGCTATGAAAAATTAAGGATGGAACTTGCCAGCGAATTGCTCGAAAAGATCAAATCCTGTTCGCCAAGTTTTTTTGAAAAGCTCGTTATTGATTTATTGGTTGCCATGGGTTATGGCGGATCAAGAAGTGATGCCGGCAGAGCCATTGGCCGCAGCGGTGATGAAGGGATCGACGGGATTATAAATGAAGATCGGCTGGGATTGGACGTTATTTACGTACAGGCGAAAAGGTGGTCAGACACCGTAGGAAGGCCTGTCGTTCAGGCTTTTGCAGGCAGTCTTGAAGGGAAGAGGGCTAAAAAGGGGATTTTAATCACAACTTCAAAATTTTCAAAAGAAGCTCATGATTACGTGAAGGTGATTGAGAAGAAGATTGTCCTAATTGATGGCGAAAGGCTGGCCCAGCTCATGATCGATTATAATGTAGGCGTTTCGGAAGTGGCCTCGTATACGATTAAAAGAATCGACACGGATTATTTTGAAGAGGAAGATGTGTGAGGGCAATAAAATCTTTTTGTTGACAGAAGGTGTTTTCTATGGAAGAAACCGAACTGCGAAAATACATCGAAAACGACAATTTCCTGGACATCGCTTATGAACGGTATGAGAAATTTAAGTTGACTGATAATTATGGTGAACAATACAAATTTGACA
>CALKIU010000093.1 GCA_937995745.1 uncultured Bacillaceae bacterium
GTAGAGCATCTGACTTTTAATCAGAGGGTCGCAGGTTCGATTCCTGCATGGCTCATCCAAATCCTTAGGAACTGTTCCTAAGGATTTTTTTATTGGATTTTATTCTGCATGTTGGGGACTTTGAGAATTTTGCGGCCTTTTGGCGAAATGCCCGGATGCGGGCCCCGTTTATTTTGCGCGGAGGCCGCCGCTTGGGTGCGGTCGTTTTTTTCTGGCTCTATACTAAATGTTGGGGTCTGAGACAATTTTGGACAAAAAGCCCCCGTTTCTTTCAATTTCTTTTGGCTTTGATACGATAGGTTTAGGTATTGCGGCAATTTGCAACAAAAAAGGCCTATTCTAAATGTTGGGATTTGAAATTATCTGACAAAAACGGCCTTCTATTTGTTAAGATGATATTGATCATAATATGACGGAGAATAAAATGAAACCTTTCTAGCAATCGATTCGTAGATCGATTAGCCGCAGCAGAGCGGAGGTTAAGGAATGGACGAATTGGTCAGATTTAGAATCAAGGAAGTATTAAAAGGAGATCAAAATGCTTACGGAGAAATTGTTGAGCTGTACAAGGACAAAGTTTATCAACTTTGTTACCGCATGCTCGGCAATCGCCATGAAGCAGAGGATATGGCACAGGAAGCCTTTATTCGCGCTTATATCAATATATCGAGATTTAACACGGACCTTAAATTTTCCACTTGGTTGTACCGGATAGCCACCAATTTGTGCATCGACCGGTTGCGGAAAAAGAAGCCGGATTATTATCTGGATGCGGAGGTAACCGGTACGGATGGTTTGACGATGTATTCCCAAGTTGCTACTGACACCGATCTGCCGGAGGACAATTTGGTCAGTATGGAACTGGCGGAAACGATTGAGCGGGCAATATTGAGATTACCCGAAAAGTATCGTACGGTCATTGTCTTGAAGTATATTGAGGAATTGTCATTAAAAGAAATCAGTGAAATTCTCGATATACCGGTCGGCACGGTCAAAACCAGAATCCATCGGGGCAGAGAAGCGCTGAGACAGCAACTGAGCAATGTGTAATGAGAGGTGAAAATCTTTGATTTGTCCTGATAAGTATATTCCGTACATGCATGAATATTTGGACGGGGAAATCTCAATAGAGCAGGAAAAGCAGCTGAAAGAGCATTTAAAACAGTGCCCGGAGTGTCAAAATCATTTTCGTCAGTTGGAAAAAACAGCTGCCCTTCTGCAAAGCGCCGGACATATTAAAGCTCCGGAAGGTTTTACGGAAAAGGTATTGGCCAGTTTGCCGAAAGAAAGAAGAAAAGCCGGCATTCAAAGATGGCTGCGAAACCACCCTTTGCTGACAGCGGCGTCTCTTTTTCTCGTTCTTATGATGGGAAGTATGTTCGGTTCTTGGAAAATCGAGGATGATTTTTCCGTCACCAATCAGGCCAATCTGATTGTGGAAAACGATACCGTTATTGTCCCTGAAGGAGAAGTGGTGGAAGGCGACATTGTTGTCCGCAACGGCAATATCCGCATAGAAGGGACAGTGGACGGCAACGTGACGATTGTGAACGGAAATAAATATTTGGCATCGGCGGGAGAGGTCACCGGCGAGATCGAGGAAATCGATGCGATGTTTGAATGGATTTGGTATCGCATGAAGAAGTTTGCCGCGGAAATGGGCGCATTTTTAACCGGTTCTGAGGGGGAAGGGCAATCGCGGGAATAGGCTGTTTCAGCGCGGGATGAACTGTTTTTCTTCCAGGAGCGTACCCAATAACGGGAGGATGTGGTTTTTTCCGGGACGGGCCGTTTTTTGCCGAAGCCATTCACCTCTGACGATTCCGGCCCGGTTGTATTTTTTCGTCTATCTTGCATCGGATGTGGGTTAAAAAGAGGGTGAAGAATGCTCCGTTTATCGGTTTGGCCATCCAAAAACAGAGAAAGTTCCGTCATTGTCCGCAAACAGCATAAACCGGAAGGCAGACAGAAAAAACTCGGATAGTGCAGAATTCGGGATTTGTGTTTCGCCATTTTGTGATATACTAATATGGTTAATGGTGTTGATAAGCGGGTCTAAGCTCTCAAATTAATTGTTGGAGGAAACACAATGTCGATTGGAGATTTCAGTCTGTTGGAGCTAATAACCAATACAGTGGATATTTTGCTGGTCTGGTTTGTTCTCTATAAACTGATCATGGTCATCAAAGGGACAAAGGCCGTACAGTTGTTAAAAGGCATACTCGTTGTGGCCATTGTCACTTGGCTGAGTGATGTGCTGAATTTGCGGACGTTAAACTGGATGATGGAACAAGTCCTGCTGTATTGGGGTATCATTGTGCTTGTCATTATCTTCCAGCCTGAGCTGAGAAGGGCTCTGGAACAATTGGGAAGAGGACGTTTTTTTTCCAGAAGTGCGGTTTCTGAAGAAGAAGAACGGGAAAAAATGGTCGAAGCGATCGTCAAAGCATCGGGATATATGGCAAAAAGACGCATTGGCGCTTTGATTTCCATCGAGCGGGAAACAGGGATGAACGATTATGTGGAAACCGGGGTTCCTCTTAATGCAAAGGTGACATCAGAACTGCTTATCAATATTTTCATACCGAACACACCGCTCCATGACGGAGCCGTAATTATACAAAAGAACCGCATTGCCGCGGCGGCCTGCTATTTGCCGTTGTCGGAAAGTCCCTTTATCTCAAAAGAACTGGGCACAAGGCACCGGGCGGCATTGGGGATTAGTGAAGTCACTGACAGTTTGACTGTCGTCATTTCTGAAGAAACGGGTTCCATTTCATTGACAAAGAACGGAGAATTGCACAGGGATCTGGATTTGGAAGAATTCAAGGAGATGCTGAAAAAAGAACTTCTCGTTGCCAAAACAAGCCAAACTTCTTTGCCCCGCTGGAATTGGAGGGGAAGACAAAATGGGTAAATTGGACAAGTTGTTTGATAATCCTTGGTTTATACGTATTATGGCCTTGATTTTGGCGCTTTTGCTTTTTGAAAATGTCATTGATCAAAAAATGCCTGAAGAAGAAAATGTTCCGCCGGGGCAAGAGACAGAAGTCATTGAAGAAGTTCCCGTGAAGGTTTATTATGATACGGAAAACCTTGTCGTTTCGGGAGTGCCAAAAACTGTAACTCTCGAATTAACCGGTCCGAGAAACATCGTCCAGCAGGCGATTACCCAGCAGAAATACGAGGTATATGTGGATTTGTCCGATGTCGAATTGGGCACGCAGAAGGTGCCGATTCAAATCCGCAATATTTCTGACAAGATTGACGTGAACATAGATCCTCCGACCGCGATCGTGACCGTTCAGGAAAAAATAACAGCGGAGTTCAGCGTAGAAGCCGAATTTAACAGCGGCCTTTTGCCGAAGGGATACACGATTAAACAAAAGCTTGTGGAACCGAAACGGGTGAAAATTACCGGAGCAAAAGATGTTGTCGAAAGTATTGCGTATGTGAAAGCGACCCTTGATTTAAAGGATGAAATCAAGGAAACGTTGACAGAACAGGCGGAGGTTCAAGCGTTTGACAAGAATTTAAACAAGCTGGATGTGGCGGTCGAACCTGAAAAGGTAAAAGTGACGCTTGTTGTGGAAGCTAATACAAAACAGGTTCCCGTCCGGGTTATTGAAAGGAATTCATTGCCGGACGGCGTAACGCTAGAATCTTTGAGCCTGAATGTTGAAGAAGTGACCATTATCGGTCCGGATGAGGCCCTGGACAGGACGGAATTTGTGAATGTGGAATTGGATTTGAGCGAAATCAATAAAGATATGGTCCTTACTCTGCCGGTCGTTTTGCCGGAAGGAGTTGTCGAGTCATCTCCGGACAAAGTTGAGGTGACGATAAAAGTAAGACGGACAGAAAGCAGGACATTGAAAAATCTGCCCATTCAGGTGGAAGGCCTGTCCGATGAATATATGGTCAGTTTTCTCGACGATTCGGAAGTAGACCTTGTGGTTTATGGCAACAGTGAAAGGGTAAAAAGCCTGAAGGCGTCAGATTTCAAAGTATATATCGATGTGGCGGGTTTACATGAAGGTGACCATTCCGTTCCCATCAAAGTAAGAGGTCCAGAACAAATCGAGTGGAAATTAGAAAAATCATCCGTGAAAATTCAGCTTACCAAAGAGGAAGCTTAACCCGGAAAACTTGGAGAAGGAGCGATTGGACATGGGTAAATATTTTGGTACTGACGGCGTACGCGGAATTGCCAACAGTGAATTGACACCGGAACTCGCCTTTAAATTGGGCCGTTTTGGCGGATATATTTTAACGAAGGAACATGAAAAACCGAAAGTATTGATCGGGAGAGACACCCGCATTTCCGGCCACATGCTGGAAGGGGCGCTGGTAGCGGGACTTTTATCGATCGGCGCGGAAGTGATGCGTCTCGGAGTGATCTCCACACCCGGAGTTGCTTATTTGACGAGGGCTCTCGGAGCGCAGGCCGGAATTATGATTTCCGCTTCCCACAATCCGGTTGAAGACAACGGAATTAAGTTTTTTGGACCGGACGGCTTTAAGCTCTCCGATGAGCAAGAATTGGAAATAGAAAAATATTTGGACATGGAAAAAGATGAGCTGCCGAGGCCGATCGGCGACAAACTCGGCCAAGTCAATGATTATTTTGAAGGCGGACAAAAATATCTGCAATTTTTAAAGCAGACTGTGGATGAAGATTTTTCCGGCATACATATTGCTTTAGACTGTGCGCACGGAGCCACTTCTTCTTTGGCCACCCATCTGTTTGCCGACCTGGAAGCGGATATTTCGACGATGGGAGCATCGCCGAACGGGTTGAATATAAATGACGGTGTCGGTTCGACCCATCCTGAGGCACTGGCGCAATTTGTGTTGGAGAAAGAGGCCGATGTCGGGCTTGCTTTTGACGGAGACGGAGACCGCTTGATTGCCGTGGACGAAAACGGTAAAATTGTTGACGGCGATCAAATCATGTATATTTGCGCCAAATATATGAATGAAAAAGGATTGTTAAAACATAATACGGTTGTTTCCACCGTGATGAGCAATCTCGGCTTCCACAAGGCATTGGAAAAAATAGGAATTAAAAGCAAGGTGACTGCCGTCGGCGACCGTTATGTCGTTGAGGAAATGAAGAAAAACGGCTACAATCTCGGCGGCGAACAATCCGGTCATATCGTCTTTCTTGATTTCAACACGACCGGAGACGGCCTTATGACCGGAATCCAGCTTGTCAATATCATGAAAGTGACCGGCAAACCTCTGTCCGAACTGGCAAAAGAGGTGGAAAAATATCCGCAAAAACTCGTCAATGTGAAGGTGCGGGACAAGCATCAAGTGATGGAAAATGAAAAAGTAAAAGAAGTGATCGAACAAATTGAAAAAGAAATGGACGGCAACGGCCGCATCCTTGTCCGTCCGTCCGGAACCGAACCGCTCGTGAGAATCATGGCGGAAGCGCCCAGCGAAGAACTGTGCGAAGCGTATGTGAACCGCATAGCCGCTGTCGTGAAAGCGGAAATGGGCGAGGAGTAAAAGCCGCCGGGCGGTCTTGTCTGGATGGCAAGGCCGCCCCGGTAATCCCATAAGAGCTGACTTCTCAACCCTTATGCGCTACAAACTATTTATGGTCCGCCCCGGGTTCCCCCTTTTGGGCGCAAAATAAACCAAAACTGGAATGTTCATCAGGCGGTGAAAGGAAGGCAGATGTTCCTGCCTTCCTTTTTTAATATAGATTTTTCCTGCTGTCTATACAGGAGGACGGCTTGCGGATCGTTTTTCCAACTGCCATCCAATAAAAGGCTCGGGCTTGTTTCCTTTACTCTCTCTCTCATGTCACAGGCAGTGCCTGTGATTTTTTATGAAGAGAGGAAGGAAAGAGCATGAGAAAAAACCGCGGGAAAAAGAAAAGGACGGGACACGGGGACAGGTCCCGTGTCCCAGTCCCATTAAATGAGAGATTTAGGATATGGAAACTGAGGGACTGCCCCGTGGAACGCCGTGGTGAGAGTAATATTGCGGAAAACCAATTGGCAAAGGTTTTTTCCAAGAACGGGGTTATTTGTTATCATCTGTGCGGACAAGGCTTTAAAAATGGCGGAAGGATTCAAACAAAAATGATGAAAACAAGGAGCATCTATCATGAAAGTCCAACAAATCATTCAAAAAGTGAGCGAAGAATTGCAAACGGTTCCCGGCATTGTCGGGATTGTGCTGGGAGGGTCAAGAGCGCGGGGGACAAATCTTCCTGACGCAGATATCGATATTGGCATTTATTATGATGAAGCGGCGGGATTTGACACCCGGGAAGTGAGGAAAGCAGCCGCCCGTCTGGATGATGAAGGAAGAGAAAACCTAGTGACGGGTTTGGGCGAGTGGGGACCCTGGATAAACGGAGGGGGCTGGCTCGTTGTCGGAGGCTATCATGTTGATTTCATTTTCCGCGATATCAACCGGGTGGCAAAGGTCATAGATGAATGTCTGCAGGGAAAGGTGACGGCGCATTACCACACGGGCCATCCCCACGCTTATTTAAATGTGATGTACATGGGCGAACTGGCCGTTTGTAAAATATTGTACGAACAGGAATGTAAAATCTCCCGGCTAAAAGCGAAGACAAGACCCTATCCGAAGCCGCTCAAAGATGCCATTACCGGCTATTTTCTTTTTGAAGCTTCCTTTTCCTTAATGTTTGCCGCAGATTATGCGGACAAGGATGATGTGTCCTATGTGATGGGGCATTGTTTCCGGACGATTTCCTGTTTAAATCAGGTATTGTTTGCTATAAACGAGCAGTATTGCATTAACGAGAAAAAAGCGGTCCGGATGATAGACGGTTTTGAAACAAAGCCAAAGGATTATAAGGCGAGAATTGATGAGATTGTCACCCTTGTTTCGGCGGACAAGGAAAAGACGAAAGCGGCGGTGAAGCGGCTTCGGGAGATCGTTTTGGAAACGGAACGGCTGGTGGAAAAGCCCAATCGCGTGTAAAAGAACGTTTTCCACACAATTTGTACAGTAAATGTGACGGGCTTGGGTGTTTTGCTCTGAAAAAAGTATTTTCATTCACGGTTGTGCGCAGTTAGTTCTTGGATGTTTTTTGGCTCCGGCCTAGAGTTGGTTGAAATTTCAGCACAAAGCCCCTTTTTGAATCGATCCGAAAAGGGTTTTTCGTGCCCGTGCCTGTGGTTTCCCGGAATAGAGATTGTGCGGGGCATATGATCTGGTTTCCCGGGGGTAATTATGTAGCGTCCGGGCATTTATTATTGTGATTTTTGTTCGATTGCTGCCGTTGTTTTTCGCTGCTTTAAGATTGCTGCTTATTCCGGCAATGGTTATCTGTCCGCTACGATCAAGAGTCGAACAAAAAATGTCCGCCAGTGAAAAGAAGCAGCAAAAAATTTTAAGGCGGAGCAAATGGAAAGCAAGGTTGCAAACGGCGTTAACGGCACCTTGGGTAGGAGAATTAGTCATAGACGAAGTCGGACTTTGGAATTGGGAAAACAGAATATAAGCAGGCAAAAGCGGGACATGGGGACAGGCACCGTGTCCCATTGGTCAAACTTTTCCGAAAACGGGACATTTAACCT
>CALKIU010000094.1 GCA_937995745.1 uncultured Bacillaceae bacterium
CCGGGCGGATTTTAAAAGGTCCTGCTATAAAAAATGTGTTAAGATAGATGATGTAAAAATTAAACGGTAAAATATCATACATTTTTTGAAAAGAGGGGACATGATGGTTATTTCTGAACAGAAGATTCCCGTCCGCTATGCAGAAACAGATCAAATGGGGGTTGTTTATCACGCCAATTATCTTGTATGGATGGAGATTGGCCGCACCGGTCTGATTTCCGACCTTGGATTCAGCTATGCTGACTTGGAGAAAGAAGGAATTCTCGCTCCCGTCATAGATATTCAGGCTTCTTACAAAAATCCCGCCCGGTATGGGGAGACGGTGACCGTAAAAACATGGATAGAAGCTTATGACGGCTTAAGAATTACATATGGTTATGAAATTTACAAAGAAAACGGCGAACTGTCGGCGACGGGAAAATCCGTTCATGTTTGCGTAAGAAAAGACAATTTCCGGCCTCTTTCCATCCGAAAAAAATTGCCAGAGTGGCATGAAGCGTACGAAAAAGCGAAAAAACAGCCTGTTGAAGTATAAATCAATATAAACCAGGGGGGACGATGTTTGGCTTTCGGAATCAGCCGCAAAGAATTGCAGCAATGGAAAAGAGACATTGACAACGGGAAAGTGGCTTTTTTGACTCATTATTGGATGGATGACCGTTTTCCAAACTGCAAGACTGTCACAAAAGCCGGCTGCCGCGATTTAAACAAACTGCAAGAATGGGGCAGAAAGTACGGATTAAAAAGAGAGTGGATCCACGTCAGAGAAGACGGCTATTCCCATTTTGATCTCCTTGGGGAAAGACAAAAGGAAATATTGATAAAAGAAAATTTATTCGACCACATTAAAAGATTTAATCTATAAATGGCCGATTCAATCAACCGGAAAATATACATCAAAAAAAGCTCCTCTGTTCCCTTAAAGGAGAGAGGAGCTTGATTAGACCGATATCTATCCGCTAAAACCAACATTCAGCTTGCAATATTAAAATCCGGTTCTTCCAGCTGTGGATTCAATTCGATATAAAAGTCTTGATTGTTGAAATACCACAAATCTTCTTTTTCTATATAAAAATGAATGCCGTCAACAACCGTTTCTGCCCCGGGGTTTTCCGGGGTGTCTTTGCTGACGCCTAAAGAAAATCCGGGTTGAATCGTGCTAAATCCGCCGTATCGGACATAAAAGCGCACGTGGTCTCCTTCCGATAACGCCATTTCTTTTTTGTACCATGCTGCTGCTTGCTCACTGATGAACAATCTCATTTGGAAAACTCCTTCCATGTTTGTTACTCATATTATAAACGAAAGAGCAGGTTGCAGGCTGTGACAAACTGGTGAATTCGCTGAATTTTAAACATTTCCGACAAATTTGTGAAAAAACAAGGAGCCCTATTTGTTTAAGGCTCCGGTCATATGATTCATGATTTCCAAATAAATATCGCCGGCATTTTTTAAACCATGCCGTTCCGCATCTTGAAGAGGGACGACCCTGTAATTTCGCGAAAATCTGCTTGTAACATAGGTGGGGAAAAATCTTGGATTGCTCAGTGCAATCGTCGTCCCGTTTTCATTAATTGTTTTTGTTACATCGACGGTCACCATGCCGCCTATGTCTTTATAATCCCTTTTTTGGCCGGACAAAAAATTCCCCAATGAATAAACGATCAAACCATTGCGGCCGTCCTTTGCCTTCACCCATTCCATCGGTTGGAGAACATGGGGATGATGTCCGAAAATAATATCGACTCCCGAATCAATCAAGTATTGTCCCAATTTTTTTTGTTCATTGCTTGGATAACGCTGATATTCAATTCCCCAGTGAATGCTCATGACAACAACATCAGCCTGATTTCTCGCCCGGACAATTTCTTCTTTCATTTTTTCCCTATCAATCAAATTGACAAGATACTCTTTCCCTTTCGGAACGGGAATGCCGTTTGTCCCGTACGTATAGGCAAGATAAGCCACTTTGATGCCGTTTTTCTCAAGAATGGTCAAAGTTTGTTGTTCTTCTTTGCTCCGGTACGTACCCACATGGGGCAGATTAATTTTATCAAGATAATCCAATGAAGCGATCAATCCCTTTTCACCTTTATCCAACGAGTGATTGTTGGCGGTAGAAACGATATCGACACCGGCATCTTTAAAAGCATCAGCCACTTCATGCGGGCTGTTAAATCTCGGATAAGAAGAGAGGCCGATTTTTTCCCCGCCGACGATCGTTTCCAGATTGGCGAGGAGAAGGTCCGGTTGCAATAAAAGCGGACGGACGTCTTTCAGCATCGGTTTAAAATCGTAACCGTTTTTTATCCGGGCGTCCTTATAAACGGTATCATGAATGAGAATGTCTCCGATCGCTCCAAGCGTAATTTGTTTTGAAACGGTTTTATAAGCAAGGGTGTTTTCTTTGTATTCATGCGCCCCTTGTTGCAAGGGATGGGCGCTTTTGGATGTTTGCTCATTTAAGTCTATGAAGAAAAATCCTAAGAGGAATGCGAAAATGATTGCCAAAAAAACAGGAAAATACAATTTTTTTCTTTTTCTCATGCTTTTTCTCCTTTTCTGAACATATTAATAAGCATTTTCTTGCATTTAAGAGCCTCGTTGGGACGTTAAAACATCGGAACGAACGGGGCGTTTATATGAGTGCGTAAAAGCGCTTTCCAAGCAATCTATATTTTTACTATAATATAAAAATAGTTATTTTACATTATTTTTTATGGAAATCAATTTAGGAAATAAATACACACAAAAAAACACTTCTTGTCTCTTTTTTATTATGAACAAGAAGTGTCTAATGTCTTGGCTTTTTGCACGGGTATTTTACTGAAATTATTGGTAACTGTTTCGCTTTCATATGCTTCCCAGCCATTTCACTTAGGCGCCTGCACGAAGGGAGGGTATTCGACAAAATTCGGCTGCAGGAGAGAGGTTTTGCAGACCATTACTCATGTCTGAAGAGAAGGGGAATATTTCTGCCGTGGCACATCTTATTGCAGAAACTGGACATCTTTTTACGGATGCAAAATTAAAGATTATCAATATCTTCGCTTTCAAAGAATTCGATCAACTCATCAAAATTTCGAATCGTTTTTATTGGTTTTCCCTTGTTTTCAGCATTTTTTGAGTAATGGTACAGCTCAATATAAAGTTCTCCTTTTTTCATCGATTTTTTTACCGGAGAAGAAAAAATTAATTGTTTTTCTTCGACTTTATGTTCTTTATTCATGGCAGGCTGCCCTCCTCTAATGTTATTTCCCTCCTGTAACTATATTGTATAAGGAAAAGCACAGGAAAACCCATCTGCTATTTGACAATTCTTTGAAAAGAAATCAACAAAAAAAAGAACCGGAAATGGTTCCTTTTTTTGTTTTATTTTTATGATTCGTTGATTTTTATTATTATTTTCGACCCATTTTGACAGTTCCCGTCAAAATGCATCAAAAGGCGTTATGTTGCAGCTGGTTACAACCATTTGATTTTCGGTTCCGTTTTATTTCTGATCCTTTCAATATTTGAACGGTGACGGTATATGACAAAAGCAGCCAAAAGAACCACGACAACTATCAAAAAGACATCTTTGGTCAGAAAAGAGTAGATCACTGCCGCAATGGATGAAACCATGGAAGAAAGTGAAACAATTTTGCTTAAATAAAGGGTGATGAAAAATACCCCGAAGATAAACAAAAACATAACCGGTTCGTAACATAAAAGAACTCCCGCCGACGTAGCCACTGCTTTTCCGCCCTTAAACTGGGCAAAAACGGGATACATGTGTCCGATGACGGCAAACAATCCGGCAATCAGCGGATGCAGTTCCGGGGCAAACCACATGGGAAGGGCCGTTGCCAGCGTACCTTTTAAAATATCCATCAAAGTAACAACGATTCCCGCTTTAATTCCCAATACGCGAAATGTGTTCGTTGCACCGAGGTTTCCGCTTCCGTGTTCTCTAATATCAATGCCGTAAAAAGTTTTTCCGATGAGCAATCCGGACGGTATAGAACCCAATAAATAAGCTAAAATGATGATTCCGATCATTGTCAGCATACCGAGCTCTCCTTCACATAATATATCTCTATAATATTTTATCACGTAATCTGTTCCGGCCGTATCAAAAATAAAAAACCGTGAAAATGGAGTTTGAAAATCTTTTCTTTATTATTTCAAAAACGAAACAATCAGTCAAAGTAATTTAAGAACCCGTTTGTATTGAACAATGTCCGGATTAAAATCTAATTTTGCCTGTAAATTCGTTGGATTTGTTAAACAGCAAAAGGAAAGATTTTAAAAAACTAAAAAAGAAAAGAGATGTCCATGGCAAAACAGGACGTTCCGCTTGTTTATGGAACAAAAGTGGAGTTGTAGAAAGAACAGCTTCGTTCGTTTCGTCTTGATGCCCGCTGAAGACGGGG
>CALKIU010000095.1 GCA_937995745.1 uncultured Bacillaceae bacterium
CATGATAAGTGATATGTCATCCGCACGAGAAAGGACAACATTTCAAGCGGAGCAAATAAAAAAAGCCCAAGGACCGATATGTTTGTCCTTGGGCTTTTTTAACCAGTTTGACTTTTTTAAATGTTATTTTAACGCTATGCAAATATTCTTTGCTTCCGTGAAAAATTCTATGCTGTGCCTGCCGCCTTCCCTTCCGATGCCGCTGTTTTTATATCCGCCGAACGGGGCGCGCAGATCACGGACGAACCAGCAATTCACCCAAATCGTTCCGGCGCGGACACCGTGAGAGATCCTGTGGGCCCTCTGCAAGTTTTCCGTCCAAATAACCCCGTTTAAGCCGTATTCCGTGTCATTGGCGATTTTAAGCGCCTCTTCTTCCGTATCAAACGGAATCAATGTAACAATTGGACCGAAAATTTCCTCTTGGCACAGTCTTGTTTTATGATTTTCCTGTACATAAATCGTCGGTTCCAAATAGTAGCCGTTTTGCAAATATTCGGGAAGTTCCGGCCGTTTTCCGCCGCAGATGAGTTTGGCGTTTTCTTCTTTGGCGATTTCCAAATAACTTGTCACCTTTTTATAGTGTTCTCCGCTTACGACAGGACCGAGATTTGTGTCTTCTTTCTGCGGATCCCCCACTTTTAATTCTTTCACCGCTTTTGTAAACCGGTTCAAAAATTCATCAAAAATCGTCCGCTGCACAAGAATTCGGGATCCGGCGAGACAAATTTGCCCGGAATTCATAAATGCCGCCGTTATCGACCCGGGAATCGCCTTGTCCAAATCTGCATCTTCAAAGATGATGTTGGCCGCTTTTCCTCCCAATTCAAAGGAAACCCTTTTCAACGTATCGGCGCCGTTTTTCAAAATCGTTCTTCCGGTGGCGGTAGATCCCGTAAAAGAAATCAAATCAACTTCCGGGTGGCGTGTGAGAGCCGCGCCCGCTTTGCCGCCGGGACCGTGGATGATATTGACGACTCCGTCCGGAATGCCTGCTTCTTTGGCCAATTCGCCCAACAAAGACACGGAAAGAGGCGTCATTTCCGCAGGCTTAATCACACATGTGTTGCCGCCGGCGAGACAAGGCCCAAGTTTCCATGTAGTAAGCATAAAGGGGGCATTCCAAGGGGTAATAAGAGCCGCCACGCCGACAGGCTCATATCTGGTATAATTGATGTATTCTTCATCCATCGGGTAATGCTCCCAACCCTGCTGCTCAACAAAATCCGCAAAAAAGCGGATGTTTTGCGCCGCGCGGGGAATCTCCCTCTCGAGCGCCAATTTGTACGGTTTGCCGACGTCCAGTGACTCCAAGCGGGCAATCTCTTCTTTCCGTTCGAGAATGAGTTCAGCCAGTCTCCGCAGCTTGGAGCAGCGTTCTTTGAGAGGCATCGTCCGCCACGGTCCTTCTTCAAAAGCCTTTCTTGCCGCTAAAACGGCTCTGTCGGCATCTTCAACGGTTGCTTCACTTACATAGGCAATGGTTTCTTGCGTGGCCGGATTTGTTACCGGAAATGTTTTTCCGTCTCCAGAAGGGACGTATTCTCCATTAATATACAAAGATACTTCCCGGACTTGCAACGTTTTCATTTTGCCGCCTCCCTTCTTGTTTTTACCGACTCGCCCGCGATTCCGTAATGCTCCGGTTCTACTTCATTGATGAGAATCCGGATGGTTTCCGGCGGGGCGTCAAGCACTTCCGATACCGTATGGGTCACTTCCTTTATCAATCTTTCTTTTTTTTCTGAGCTTCTGCCCTTGAGGAGATTAATTTGAATGAAAGGCATATGAAATACCTCCTGTGGGAATTTTCGAGAATGAAAGATGATGCGTGGTATCGTTAATATAGTTGTTTATTCAACAAAACTCACTTCCACAGAACCAATTCGGTCAAAACTGACCGAAAAATGGTCGCCGGCCGCTATTTCCTTAGACGCGCAAATGGCTCCGCTCAAGACCACTTCGCCGGGACGGATGCTTTGTCCTCTTTGATAAAGTTTATTGGCCAACCAGGCAACCGCCCTTGCCGGATGCCCCATCACCGCCGCTCCGGCTGCCGTTGACAGGATTTGTCCGTTTTGCCTGAAAACCATCCCCAATAAACGAAGATCCATTGAGGAAGGATCGAAAAATCTTTCCCCGATGATAAAGCGGGAAGAGGAAGAATTGTCCGCAACCGCATCTGGATGGGAAAACTTAAAATTCTGGAAACGGCTGTCAATAATCTCCAACGCGGGAGCAATGCCTCCCGCGGCGTTCATCACATCCGCCACCGTCACATGAGGCCCCTTCACTTCTTCTTTAAAAATAAAAGCGATTTCCGGTTCAATTTTGGCATGGATAAAAGGAGCAACCGAAAGAGGCTCATTTTCAAAAAGCTGCATGTTTTCCAACAATACCCCGTATGAAGGTTCATTCACCCCGATCATTTCCTGTTTGGCTTTGCTCGTGAGGCCCAGTTTCCAGCCGACCCTTTTTGTTTTTTCTTTCTCCACTTTCATTTCAATTAACCGTTCCTGCACCGTATAAGCCAAATCCGCATCCAATTCGGGATATTTATCTGCAAACGTCGGTATGGCTTTTCTTTCCTTTTCGGCCATTAACAGTTCATTGGCAATCGCATCGACGATTTCCGTTTTAAGCATATCCTTCCTCCTTATCATTCACGAGTAAATTTGACGGTCACGGTGCCTAAATGATCAAATTCAGCCGTAAACACATCGTTTTCTTCTACTTCTAGGGCTTTCGTCAGTGAGCCGGACAAAATAATTTCTCCCGCTTTCAAGTGAACGTCATATTTTGCAAGTGAGTTGGCCAGCCAGGCGACCGCACGGAGAGGATTGCCGAGGACGGCGGCCCCGGCGGCGGAATCGATGATTTCACCGTTTTTGTGCACGACCATGCCGATGTGGGTTAAGTCTATGCCGTCCGGTTTGACGGGATTGGAGCCGATCACCGCGCTGGCGGCAGAACCGTTGTCGGCGACCGTGTCTTCAAATTGGATGTTCCAATCTTTGATTCGGGAATCAATAATTTCAATAGCCGGAACAATGTATTCGGTCGCATCCATGACATCAACGACCGTTACATAAGGGCCGCGCAAATCTTTCGCCAGTTTAAAAGCTATTTCAAATTCCACTTTCGGTTGGATAAAACGCTCCATGGGAATCGCTTCCCCTTCGACATACATCATGTCGTCCAAAATATGACCGTAATCCGGTTGTGTAACCCCGAACATGTTTTGAATCGCTTTGCTGGTGGCGCCGATCTTTTTTCCGACAATCACGGCCCCTCCATCCACTTTGCGGCGGATCATTTCCAACTGCGTAAAATACGCTTCATCGACGGTGATGCCGGGATACAAGACTGTTAAAGGTTCAATCGGATTTCTCGTCCGCTCCGCCTCAAGAAGCTTTTCTGCCGCTTCTCGAATCTTTGTCATCTTCAGCACCTGCCTTTTCATGATTTGGCGATTTTGTTTTTTTCCGCCAGTTCCCTGGCCACATCAAAAATCCAATCTTCCTGTCCGGCTATAGCGTGCCTCCTCCCCAATTCGGCCATGATATCCACAGGTTTTACGCCGAATTTTTCCGCTGCATGTCTTACGTGCAACAAAAAACTGTTATACACTCCCGCATAGCCGCTCGATAAATTGTCGCGGTCAATCTTGACAGTATCTGGCATGATCGGAGCAACGATTTCTTCCGACGCGTCCATCAAAATGTCGAGTTCGATTCCCGTGTACAGGTCCATTTTGTTTAAAACAGCCACCAATACTTCCGTCGGGGCATTGCCAGCGCCGGCGCCGAGCCCTCTCAAAGTTCCGTCGATTTGTTCCGCGCCCGCTTCCATGGCTGCCAGGGTGTTTCCTATCGCCAAACCGAGGTTGTTATGGGCATGAAAGCCGACTTCAATTTGCAAAACGTTTTTCAATGCGGCAATCCTTTCCTTAACAGTGGAAGGAATAAGCGCTCCCGCCGAGTCCACCACATAGACGCAATCCGCGCCGTAGCTTTCCATCAACCTGGCCTGTTCTGCCAGCACTTCTGGAGGCTGGCTGTGGGCCATCATGAGAAATCCAACCGCCTCAATGCCAAGCTCTTTCGCCAAGCGGAAATATTGCTCGCTCACATCCGCTTCCGTGCAGTGGACGGCAATCCGGATTACTTTGATGCCAATTTCCACCGCTTGTTTTAATTCTTCGCTCGTTCCGATGCCGGGAACAAACAGAGAAGCGATTTTTGCCTTTTTCGCAGTTTTCACTGCCGTTTCAATCAGATCAAACTCCGGATAAAGAGAGAATCCTTGTTGAATGGTGGAACCGTTTAAACCGGCCCCGTGGCTCACTTCTATAACCGGGATGCCGGCTTCATCAAGTTTAGCGACTATTTCTCTTACCTGTTCCGGAGTGAATCGGTAGCTGATGGCGTGGGATCCGTCCCGGAGCGTTGTGTCTGTCAATCGGGGAATCTTTTTCACGGCTGAACCTCCTCCTTGTTTTCCAAAAGTGCCTCCGCATACATTTCGCCGACTTTCCTTGCCGAAGCCGTCATTATGTCAAGGTTTCCGGCATAAACAGGCAAGAAATCTCCCGCTCCTTCCACTTCATTCATAATGACGATGACTGGCAAACGGCCCCAAGGGGTTTCCCGATAATCCACTATCGGCTCTCCTTTCAACCGGAAACCGGGCACATAATTCTGAACTTCTTCTACCATTTGGTAAACGGATTGCGTAATCGCATCCATGTCAAAATCGTCGTTATGAAGCACGGCATAGACAGTGTTGGTCATCGTGATGGGCGGTTCAGCCGGGTTGAAGACCGGAATGGCGCGGGCCGTTTCGGCGCCTCCTATTTTTACCAACGCGCTGGCGGTCGTTCTTGTGAATTCGTCCACATTTTGCCTCGTTCCGGGCCCGATCGCTTTGCTCGCTGCCGTTCCGATCACTTCCGCATATTTTACCGGAACGATTCTCGTCACAGCATAAACGAGCGGAGTTGTCGCCTGCCCCGTGCATGAAACCATATTTACGTTTTTTTCGTGCAAATGCTCTTTTTGATTGACCGGAGGAACTAAATAAGGACCGACCGCAGCCGGAGTTAAATCGATCACCAATTTGTCTGTCCGGCGGAGCAGTTTGGCATGTTCCAAATGGGCCCTGGCGCTTGTGGCATCAAAAACAATCTTTATGTCCGGTTCTTTAAGAATTTCCCGGATGCCGTGGCAACTGGTTGCTATTCCCAGCTCTTTTGCCCTTCTCAAGCCTTCCGAAGCCGGATCGATTCCTGCAACAAGCGAAACTTCCATATGCCCTTTGTATTTGATCATTTTGTACATCAAATCCGTGCCGATATTTCCCGAACCGAGGATTGCCACCTTTACTTTGGACATTTCCCGTCCCCTTCCTTTCATTGAAAATGAACCCGTTTCGCAGGCGCTTAAAAAGATTTAAAAATAAGTATGTAAAGGAAGATTTCTATAAAAATAGAAATCTTCCTTTTTTTGGATTAATTTTTTTCAAAAGACAATTGTCCTTTTTGCAAAATCCCGAATATCAGGATTGAGCAATCTTTGTTTCCGTAATCGGTGTGCCTCTCGTCCACCAAGACTCTGGAAATGCAGTTCCGATCCAAGTGTCTCCCGTGCCGGGAACTTCCTCCATTTCCCAAATAACAGGTTCCCATGTTGGATCAAAGATTAAATAACCGGTATCCCCAAACAACTCGATTCTTGTGCCGCCCGGCTCGTACACATACATGCAGACCGCTTGGCTGATTCCATGCTTGTTCGGAGGCACTTCGATGAAAATATCATTCTCCCTGCAAAGTTCGGCCACATCGTAAAGGTTTTGCGGCACGCCGTACCAATAGCACAAATGGTGAATTTTTCCGCTTTCCCTGTTCGGTTCCTGCATGAAGGCAATCTCATGGACGAGCGGGGATACGCTGATCCAGCTTCCCACGATTTTTCCTTTATCGCGAATCTGCTCTCTCAACCGGAAACCGAGTTTGTCCACCATAAATTCGGTATTTTTGCCGGGATCGGCCGTCAGCAAATTTATGTGGTCGATGCGCCGGACCGGAACCCCTTTATTGGGCCGTTTTGTCGGCCGGTTTAACAGCTTGGAAGCTTCATTTTCTTTTTTCTCATAATACTCGACGTCGTAGAACAGCTCCATTAAGTGTCCGTCAGGAGTGGTAAATTGATATGCTTCCCCGTGGCCCAAATCACCTTCTATCCAGCCTTTGCCGAGACCCGAGGCTTCCACTGCTTCCACCCGGCGCTGCAACGCCTGCGGGGAAATCGTTCTCCATGCGGCATGTCCCAATCCGGCATATTTTGCCTCCGTAATTTTCAATGAATGGTGGTAGGTTTCTTCATACGCCCGCAAATAAACGGATTGCCCGGAGCGTCCGGTAATGCTCATTCCGAGGATATCAGTAAAAAACTTGACTGTCTCCTCCGGTTTCGGTGTCAACAACTCCACATGCGCCAATTGGGCTACATCAAAAATAGGTTCTTGAACTGCACTCATTGCATCTTCCTCCTTACTTATGATTAATTCTTTTCTACCGCTGACAAAGGTTTAAAAAATGCCGGCAACTGGAATAAGTAATTATGTCAGATTTTTCTGACAACAAATTTTAAAATATTTCCAAATCCCCTGTTGCGGCAAGTGCCTGCAAAACAAGGAAAATTTGATGGCCGTTCATCGGATCGCGCAAATCTTTTCCGAGGATTGTTTCAATTTTTCTTACCCGGTATAATAGCCCGCTCATGGAAAGGGACAGGTCTTTCATCGTTTGTTCCAGTTTCCCTCCGTTCAGCAAAAAGACATATAATGTCTTCAGCAATTCTTTCATCTTTGAGTCTTCATTTTTGTACAGCGGGCCGAGCAATTTTTCGGCATATACCCTGATTGATTGGACATTGTGGGAATTGACCAATATTCCGGCTATTCCGAGTTCATCATAAGAAACTACCTTTTTTTTGCATGCCATCCGGGACGCAATTAAAGCTTCCTGATATGATTCCGAAACGTCCTCTATCTGTTTTCCCCGACTGCTGACGCCGATTTTGTACCGCAAGCCGGGAAATTCTTTTTCCAAGCACGAGACCAGTTCTTCCAATGAATGCAATATATGTTCATATTTGTCATTTTCAAAAGGGATTAACAGTACAATGTTTTCTTGCTTTTGCACGGACAAAAATTTCTGATGTTTTTCGCGGAAAAAATTTCTTGTTCGTTCAAGCACCTGTTCCCGCAATATAAAGTCTTCCTGAAAAGGCGTCCGGTAAACATCGGCTTTTAATACCGCCACGATGATCGACCCGCTTAAATCTATGTTCATGAAGCGTCCGCGCGTTAAAATTTCTGCCCGCGAGCCGTATTGTTTGTCCATCAATTGTTCCAAAAAGTGGCCCTTCATCCTTTCCGAAGCGTCAAAACTCGTCTTTTCATTGAGCAAATACAACGCTGCCGCATTTGCGGCTCTTTCCAAAAGCATATAATCTTTTTCAAGTTCGGGCTGTTTGTTCCCGTATATAAAAGCGCAATACCCGAATGTCTTCTTTTTGACGACGATGGGAGCAATCAACTGATCTTGTTCGCGGAAACGGTATAATTTTATTTCGGTTATGAAAGGCTGTCCGGTGCATTTGGTCCGATGAATTTTTCCCCACGATTTCATATAGTCGGTCAATTGTTCTTCAGAGAGACCGTGATAGGCGAATGTTTGAAAATGGACGTCACTGATGATGACCGGAATGCCTGTTATTTCATGGGTAATCTTTGCCACATATTGCAAATCACAGCCGTTGGCAATGGCTTCGGTTAATTGTTGATGAAGGTTGGCAACTTTGTACATGTAATTTCTCTGTTCGAGGAGCTGTTCATAAGTGTATTCATATTCTTGAATGATGGGGGATTCAAAGTACAGCCTGTACTCATCGTGAATTTCTTCTCCCCATTCTTCAAGAGGTTTGAATTCCCAGCGGCACAACTCATCTCCCATGGCGACACAAGAAATTTCTTTGGCCACAATCACCCTTTGGCACAATGCGGACATATAGCCGCTGATGTAGCCTGTCAACGTATAGCAGACGGGAGCATCCGACTTTCCCAATCTGCTCAAATGCTCCAGTCCCTCAAAGGAACCTTTCCACGTGCCGTTTCCTCTGGCAGTGATGGGTCGTTGCTGTTCATTCACTTCAATTTCAATTCGGTAAAGCACTCCTTTGGCATGTCCGTAGGTGGAGTGGAATTGCGGACCTTGTTTAATCAATTCGGCGATGGAAGACAAATTTAATTGCAGCGCCCTTTTTGCTGTTTGACTGCCAAGTTCATATCCGTAGCGGAGAAGAAAACCTTTGACCCTTTCAATGCCTATATTTTTTATCAACTGTTCGCGCAGTACCGCAAAAGCGGCGACGTCGTGTTGATTGACACCATGTTTTTGAACCCCGTCAAAGCCGCTGACACCGTCCGTGATGACGATGGACAATATGATCACCTCTGTTAAAAGGGGGTATTTCCATTTTTATACAATTTCAGTTTATCATTTGTCTGTTATCTTCACCAGTTGTTTGTGTCTGCTGGTATTTCCGAAGCTCTGACGGGTTCTCCTCCGGACAAAGGGGCAAAGCTGATGCCCCTCTGTTCCTTACGATTAACACTTCTTCAAGACATTAACATCATCCGGATTGATGAGGTCCGGCACAGTCCAGCCGTCAAGGTCGTATTCTTCCATACACTGTTCGGCAAAACCTTTCATTTGCTCTGCTCGCCCGGAACTCATTGCGTGGAACAATGTTTCCATCCGGATATTCTCATGGTTGCCGGCGTAATTCCGCTCATATAGTTCGTGCCTTGCTCCGAATTCGGTGCCGATGCAGTCCCAAAGCAATTTCATCAACTTCATCTTGTCGATGGCGACATAACCGTTTGAACCGCGGTAGAACTTATCGAGATATGGTCTCAACTCGGGAGTTTGGAAATCAATTGCGCTGGAATTGACGTAAATCAATCCGCCGGCGACGGTTTGTTCGATGATTTCTTTTACCCGCGGATAAGCCACCGTGGCAAAAACGCGGTATGCTGCGGCATACTCCATGTTCGGCAGAACGATATCGTCATGCCAAGGATCCGGATTTCTGGCCATCGCATCTGTAAGGGCCCAGAACAAGTTTCTCCACGCGATGACTTCACCGACTTGCGCCTGAACGCCGCGGAAATCTTTCGCTCCGGTAGCTTCGACAGCTTTAAGCAACAATCCGGCAATAAAATCGAGTTTCACTGCAAGCCGTGTGCAACCATGGAACGTAAAGCGCTGCACCCAGGCCGAACGCTGTATGAAATTGTTGGATTTTTCTATATCACCGTATAAAAGAACGTTTTCCCAAGGAATCAGTGCTTTATCGAAGATCAGTACGGCGTCGTTCTCGTCCATGCGGCTTGAAAGCGGGTAATCAAACGGTGTTCCCATTACTTCGGCCATCATGGAATAGGAAGGCCGGCAAATCAGTTTAATGCCCGGATTATCCATCGGAACGATGGCAAAAATGGCATATTCCTTTTTGGCTTTAATCGGAAGAGGCCCGTACTGGAAGACAAAATTCGAATGGGAAATCGCCGAACCGGTAGCCACCATCTTGGCACCGCTTACAATCAATCCTTTATCCGTTTCCTTTTCCACATGCAAAAATACATCGCTTACTTCATCGGGAGGCAAATGGCGGTCTACAGGGGGATTAATTCCGGTATGATTGAGAAAGAGACATTTTTCCTGGATTTCCTTATACAAGCGGACGGCATTGTCATTATATTCTCCCCAGTAATCCGGATTGGCGCCTAATGTAACCTGAAAACTCGCCTTATAATCCGGGGATCGGCCCATCCAACCGTAAGAAATCCGCTGCCAGGCTGCAATGGCATCCCTGCTGGCCACCAGTTCGTCAACGCTTCTCGGAATCTTATAAAAGTGGTGCGTGAAACCGCCGTTTCCCGTGTCCGTTTCCGTCGTCAATACCTTTGCCTGCTCCTTATCATGAAGAGCATCATACATTCGGGCCACCATCCGTGCCGAATTGCGGAACGCGGGATGAGTGGTGACATCTTTTACTCTTTCGCCGTAAATCCATACTTCCCGGGACTGATTGCGGATACTTTCCAGATATTCCTCTCCCGTGAACGGCCTGGAAACAGCAACTTTTTCCATATCGTAGGTTAATACCCCCTTCATTGTTCTTGATACCGGTTTCAACCTTATACAGTGTTAAAATAATGTGGATTTGGAAATTGGCTGCTAATTTCAAGGTTAATTGTATTAAATTCCATTCGCTAACTCTAGCTAAATTATTTACTAAGTTTTCCATTCTTTTCGCAAAAGATTTATAGTTTCTTGCTTCAGAACAGCCATTTGTTTTCTGTTCATCGTTTCAATAGGAATTCTCTTTCGGGAAGCGCTAAACCGCAACGGAACAAAAAGAAAAACTATAAAAATAGAAAAACCGTTTCAAAAGGGAATTTTCCCTTTTAAAACGGTCTTGTTTGCGCAATATGTGTCAGAAAAACCGCTCAGCGCGGGAATATACTTTATAATGGCGGGACCGCCTGGGAATCGAACCCAGCAGACCGGGCACGCCGGTCTCAGATGGTTTTGAAGACCACGGGGGACACCAGTACCCCATTCGGCCCCGTATCGGCAAATAACATTATAACAATAAACGTTCCGGGCTTCAATAAGAACGTTCAAACATTCAACTATTTCCAACCTTTTAAGCAGATTGTTGGTGTTTCCGATTTTTGTCATGTATAATACGGGTGAACTTTTTGAAATTTCTGTCTATGACGGCGGTGATTGTTCTTGCTTGAGGGCTGGTTTTCTTGGCTGCTGTTTTTCTGGTGTGTTTTTATGCTCCTTTTTATGGCTATCGGCGGTTTTTTCATGTTCCGCAAATTTCTGAGGCAACTTCCGAAATCAGAAAGAAAAATGGAAACAGAGTGACAGTCATTTACATCAACAACATCATACTGGGAGACCGGGAGAAAAGGAAATTTTAAATGATTTGTAAGATTTGTTCCTAAGCGTTCCCGCGCAACTACCAAACCAGCGATTTTGTCGGAAAAATCGCACGCTTGCCGCAAATGACAAAGAGGATCTAACAATCGCAGTCAGCTTCCGCGGCTATATTCCAGCCGCCCATGAAAGAGAGACCGTTTTAAGAAAAAACGCAGCCATTAATCTAACTACGTACTCCTGCCGGACTCTCTAAAAAAGAGACTGATCCAGTACGATCAGTCTCTTTTGCCGTTTATGAATTTAAAAACTCGCTTGTTTTCTGCAGTTCCAGACGAAGACGGCGAAATTTCCGGTACAACATGAGACGCCAAGGAAGAATCATGGAAAAGGCCAATAGCCAAAACATCCCGCCGAGCTCCCCCGGATCCAAAGTTCGGCTGAAAGCAAATTTCGCCGTCATTCTGACGATGATTAAAGCGCCAAACACATAGAAAAAAATATTTGACTTTTTTAAAAAAATTTCATTATCACGGATTTCCAATTTGGAACTCTTAATTAGAAAAAGCGAAAAAAGAATACCGACACAAACAGCTTCCGCGATTTGCTCCAATGAGAGGCGAAACGGCGGAAAAATATACATCAAGGCGCCCGTGCTCATCATCAATGGGGGCAAAACGATTTTCTGCGCTGTGACCGGTTTCTTGGCCGTTTTGATGCGGATGATAAACATTAAAATCGTCATGAGTACGGCGAAAATTGAAGTGGCAATGAGTATAAACATATCATCATCCTTTGTAAACTGCAGGAATTTTACATGGCCCAATCCGCTCTTTCCGCGGTTCGCAAATTGTCGAATCACTAAAAACCTGTAAACCCGCCAAAAAGCGCGGACACAACGGCGATGATTTTTGTCATCCAGTCAAAAAACAAAACGACTCCCATGATAATCATAATGAAACCGCCTGTTTTCATGATTGCGGCGCTATGTTTTTTAATCCATTGCATTTTTCCGATAAAAAATGACAACAGCAAAAACGGGATGGCAAAACCCAGGATATATGCGATCATATAGAACAAGCCCGCTCCGGGATTTGTCGCGGCCAAAGCGATGACAGCCATTAATATCGGACCGGTGCACGGTGTCCAACCGGCGGCAAAAGCGAGACCGATTAATGCTGAACCCATATATCCGGCCGGACGGTTCTTGAACGCAAATCTTTTTTCTTTCATCAAAAATTCCGGCTTAATGATTCCGGCGATCATCAATCCGAAAAATATAATAAAAATGGCCCCCACTTGCCGGATCAGATCGCTGTACTGGCTGAAAAACCTCCCCACCAAAGAAGTGCTGAAACCAAGGGCGATAAAGATCACCGAAAACCCGAGAAGAAAAGAGACGGTATGCAATAAGCTTCTCCGGTGCAGCAGTATGTTTTCCGCTTTCATTTCGCCTACTGACATGCCGGTTATATAAGATAAAAAAGCCGGATATAATGGTAGACAGCATGGGGAAAGAAAACTTAAAAAACCGGCGCCGAGGGCAAAAATTACGTTAATATCCGTCATATAAACAACTCCCGCGGTCATCTTATCTTCATTTTAACATATTCTTCCATAAATGAATAATTCTTTGCACTTTTAAAACGATCGTTACCTGAGACTCGAAGACTTGAAAAAAAATTGCAACAAGAACTCACATGTTTATCAAATGTATGACAATTTTGTTATTTATACGAGATCAATTTGTATTTATTCCCAATATTCGCTATAATAGTTTGGGATTTTTCAAATTCATCATCCCGGTTTCACGATATGCAATTATTTTGAAAGGAAACAAAGCCGTGCCTGAGAAAAAGTTGACATTCCTAATTGAAAAAAAGAGAGCCGAACTCATTCAAATTGCCGGAAAGTTCGGATTTTGTTCCCCTGCGGCCATATCCCGCAGCCAGGAACTTGATCTGTTATTAAATGAATATCAGCGATTGCAGTTAACAAATCATAACAGCACATTTTCTGCAAAGAAAAAAAGCCTTGTTTCCAAATCTGTCTTTTAACTGCAAAGCTGTTCCGGATAAAGGAGCGGTAAAACCGTCTTCTTATCCGGAACAGCCTCTTCCCCGGCCTAAATGGTTGCGTTTCCGCTTAGCGTACTGCTTCTTCCCACTTTTCCTTTAACCCGTTTTGCAGGAGATACATTTTATAATACAATCCTCTCTTCGCCAGCAGCTCTTGATGGGTGCCCCGTTCGACAATTCTTCCTTTGTGAAGCACGAGAATTTGATCCGCATCTTGAATGGTGGATAATCGATGGGCAATAGCGATCGTCGTTCGGCCCTTTCTCATTTTTGCCAGAGCTTCTTGAATGGCTTCTTCCGTTTCTGTATCAATGTTGGCAGTTGCTTCGTCAAGAACGAGAATTTGCGGATCACGAGCCATTGTCCGGGCGAAAGAAATAAGCTGGCGCTGGCCGCTTGACAAGGTGAGACCCTTTTCGGAAAGGTGATGCCGGTACCCTCCCGACAGTCTCTTAATAAATTGTTCCGCTTGGACAAATCTTGCCGCTTCTTCCACATCGTCTTTTGTAAGTTTATTATTGTAAAGGCGGATATTGTCTTCAACCGTGCCGTAAAAAATAAACGGATCCTGCAAAACGAGACCTATTTTTTCGCGCAATTCTTCCATTGGATAACTTCTAATCGATTTCCCGTCAATCAAAATGTCTCCGCGATCAAAATCATAAAACCGCAGCAAAAGATTGACAATGGTGCTCTTTCCGCTCCCCGTATGGCCGACAAGGGCCACTGTCTCCCCTCTTTTTGCCGTGAAAGAAATATCTCTTAACACATCCTTTCGTCCGTCGTATGAAAAAGAGACATTCCGGAACTCAATTTCTCCTTCTGTGATGACCCCTTCACGGGATGTCTGCACCGGCGCCAACTCTTCTTTATCCAAAAGATCAAATACTCTGGAAGCGGAGACGATCGCCTGTTGATACAACGACAAGTGCATCATCAACTCGTTTACCGGCCTGAAAAAGCGCCCAAGATAGTTTACATAAGCATAAATAACCCCGATTTCCACGGTTGTGTTTAGAGCGGTGATGCCAAAATAACTTAAAACGAGCGCCAATGCCGTGATATAGACCAAATTGGTGGCCGGATGCAAGAGAAGGGCGTCCACTTTGATATTTTTCATTCCGGCCCGGTAATGTTTGCTGTTGACATCCTGGAAGCTGTCGCAAAATCTTTGTTCTTGGCGGAAATGCTGAATGATATTCATTCCTTGCAGTGTCTCATTCAACTTTGTATTCAGCTGGCTGAGCCTTTCCCGCAATTCAAAATAGATCTTTGTACTGTATTTGCGGTAAACGGCAATGAGCATAATCAATACCGGGAGCACAAGTGTGCATAAAACAGCAAGCTTCGTATTTAACAGGTACATTGCCCCCAATATGCCGGCAATCAAGACAGTGCTCTGAACAAACGTCACCAAAACCGTTACGAACATGTCTTTAATGGCTTCCGTGTCATTGGTCACCCTGGAAACGATGCTTCCGGCCGGAGTTTTGTCGAAAAACCGCAGACCGAAAGATTGCACCTTCGAATAGACGTCGACCCTGATGGCGTGCACAATTCGTACTGCAATTTCCTGGAATTTATATTGCTGCATATAGGTGAATAAACTGTTGGCCGCATGGACGGCAATATATGATACGGCCAATAAAAACAGCGGCGCAAATCTCAGATCCCGGGGCGCCAAATAATCATCAATAAATATTTTTATTAAGAAAGGACCGGCCACTTCCGCCACGGTTGCCAAAAAAAGCAGGAAGAATGCCAGAATCATCGCTTTTTTATGGGGACCGGCATAGGTAAGGAGCCGGAACAAAACCTTGCGCTGTTCCCGGCCATTCTGCACCATCAATTTTTCCATCTGTTCATCCTCCCTGCTCCACTTGTTCTTCCAATTGTTGCCGCAAGAACATTTCTTTATAGATTCCTCCCAATTTCATCAACGCTTCGTGCGTTCCTTTTTCGACGATTTTGCCGTCTTCAAGTACAAGAATTTGATCGGCATGGGCGAGGGAACTTAAACGATGGGAGGTGATGATGGTGGTTTTGTTCTTTCTTTTTTCCCGTAAAACTTTTAAGATTTTCTCCTCTGTTCTTGCATCCACTGCGGATAAGGCGTCATCCAGGATCAAGACTTCCGGATCGGGAAGAAGTGCCCTGGCTATGGAAATCCTCTGCTTTTGCCCCCCGGAAAGAGACACTCCCCTCTCCCCGGCCATCGTTTCATAGCCATCGGGAAATCCCATAATATCATCATGAATATTGGCTGCTTTTGCCGCTTCACGAATCTTTTCCTCACTGGCATCAGGGGCGGCAAAAGCGATGTTTTCCTTGACCGTCGCCGAAAATATGACATGATCTTGGGGGACATAACCGATCGCTTCACGGAGCCTTTTCAGCTTATAATCCTTAATCGGACGCCCGCCGAAAAGAATGTTTCCGTCCTCCACGTCAAATTCGCGCAGAAGCAGTTTTAGGAGCGTCGTTTTCCCCGCCCCGGTTTTCCCGACAATGCCAACCGTTTCTCCTCTTTTAATATAAACATAAATATCCCGTAGAACCGGATTGGCTTCGCCCGGATAGGCAAAACTGTCCACTTTGTACTCTATATCCCCGCTTGGAACGATATCAAGCGCGTTTTCCTTTTCCTGCACATCCGATTTTTCCGAAAGCAAAGACAAAATCCGTCCGTAAGAGGCACGCCCTCTTTCAAGAATATTGAAAAGCCAGCCGAAAGCGAGCATCGGCCAGACAAGGAGCCCCAGATAAGAGGTAAAGGAAACAAGTTCTCCGAGCGTCAACTCGCCGGAAACAACAAACTTGGCTCCAAATCCGATGGAAAGGAGATAAGATACTGCCACAATAATGGAGATCGTCGGATCATAGAGAGAGTCGATTTTCGCAACAGCAATATTTTTGCCCACAACATCAGCGGATTGATTCCGGAAATCGTCGATGTTTTCTTTTTCATGGCCGAACGACTTAATCACCCTGACTCCTGTGACGCTTTCCTGCACTTTGTCATTCAATGTTGAAAAAGCGGCTTGAGCCAGGGAAAAACGCCGGTGCAACAAATTTCCGTACCAGTTTGTCAAGATGGCAATGAGCGGCATCGGAATGAGCGCAATCAACGTCAACTTCCAACTGATGGTGGCCGCCATCGCCACGACAACCATTCCGCCTGTCAACAGAGAATCTACGAGAGTCAATACTCCGGAACCAGCCGTTTGCTGTACGGCCTGAATGTCATTTGTTGCCCGGGCCATCAAATCTCCCACCCGGTATCTTTGATAAAAAGACGGGGGCATCTTCGTATAATGTTCATAAAGCTTGAATCGTAAATCCCGCGCCAATTTAACAGCTGACCCGAATATCATTTTCCGCCAGAAATAACGGAAAATGTACATCAAAATCCCCGTTAAGAGGAGAAACATCAACCATTTAACGAGGATTCGGGCCGATAATGTTTTTTGGTGAATCTCGTCCACGATAATCCCGATGATTTTTGGAGGAATTAACTGGAGAAAAGCAACTATTAATAATAAACTGACTCCAATAATATATGCCCGTTTTTCTTGCTTAAAAAACCACGCCAACTGAAAAAAGATTTTCATAAGCAGCCTCCGCTGTCTAAAAATAGAAAGAGTAATAAACAGAAAAAGCACCCGGCGAAGGGAGTGCTCTGTCTGTTACTTCGTTTTCATTTGTTTGTTCATCGCATTCAACATTTGATTGATTTTCTTCTGCGACGGTTTCATTCCCATCTGCGTCATCAGCGTCCTCAACATTTGTTCATTGATGGGCGGATTCTTTTTCAAATAATTCTCCATATATTTGCGGGCGATAAAGAACCCGATTGCGATACCGACCAAAATTCCTGCCATCGCAGCTAAAACATACCAATACCACATTAAATGATTTCCTCCTTCAGGTTGTCTCTCATAAAGTGTACAAGACCAAAAGTAATTATACAATATTTATGGAGGATTTTCTTCATTTTTAGACAAACTTTCTTGTTTTTATCGGCCGGAGCCAACCGAAATTTTGATTATCCAGGTCAACGGCCAGAAAAGAATGTTCAAATTTTCGCAACGCTTCAAAGAAAACGGTTTCGGCATAATAATTTCCTTTTGCCTTCAGGACAAGATGTTTTGGGAAAATTTCCAATTTCGCCGCACTCCTATTTCCGTCCTTGATTAAATAGCATCCATCTTGCTGATAGAAATGTGTGTTCTCATGAAAATACTTTTTTATGTATGTGCGAAGTTCGTTTTCCGATATCGGTTCGATAATAAAATTGATCTGTTTTAACAGTATTTCTTTTTGCTCCCCTTGGGAATCTGCATATTCTTTAAAAAGACGGTAAAACTTTATTTCTTTTCCGAAGTATTGCGCGGCAAATTCCTCTTTCACGAGATAAAGTTGATATACTCGCACTTACGCCTTCCTCCATTAATACTTTTCCTACCATTATAGTAAACTGGCAAAAAATAGTCTGTCTTAATAAGTCGGAAAGTCTCTCTATTTTTGTCGAATCCTTCTGTCCTTTGCACTTTGCCGCGCAATATTCAAATACTCCCTTCCGATACGGGCAAACTTATTAACGGTCTGTTTCAATATGAAGAAAGCCTGCAGAGAAACTCTGCAGGCTTTATTTACGGGAGCATTTATTTAGAAAGCAGAGATTTTACCCGGTTGACAACATTTTCAACGGTGAAGCCGTATTCTTTCATAATTCTGTCTCCCGGTGCCGATGCTCCGAAACGGTCTATGGCCAAGATATCTCCTTCATCGCCGGTATACCGGTCCCATCCGAGCGAAGAGCCCATTTCAATGGCCAGCCTTTTCTTGACTGTTTTCGGAAGGACGGATTGTTTGTATTCTTCCGGCTGTTTTTCAAAATTGCTCCAAGACGGCATGCTGACTACAGATGCATATATGCCTTCCTGTTCGAGAACTTTTTGCGCTTCAACAGCCAGAGACACTTCGGAACCGGTGGCCAACAACAGCACTTCCGGATTTTGATTGGCAGCGGGCGATATGACATATGCTCCTTTTTGTACCCCTTCCCATGCCAACTCTTTCGTGTTTTTCAACGTCGGCACATTCTGCCTGGTCAACACAATGGCTGTCGGCTGATCTTTCGATTGCAATGCCATTTTCCAGGCAGCGACAGTTTCATTTCCATCCGCCGGGCGGATGACGTTGATGTTCGGCATTGCCCTAAAGGAAGCCAATTGTTCAATAGGTTCATGGGTCGGGCCGTCCTCACCCACCGCAATACTGTCATGAGTAAAAACATAAGTGACGGGAAGCTTCATCAAAGCTGCCATCCTGATAGCCGGACGCAAATAATCGGAGAACACAAAGAAAGTTCCGCCAAACACCCGCAATCCGCCATGCAGGGCCATTCCATTTAAAATGGCTCCCATGGCAAATTCGCGGACTCCGAACCAAATATTGCGCCCTTCATAATTTTCAGATGAAAAATCACCGCCGCCTTTGATCGTTGTTTTGTTCGAACCGGCCAGATCGGCAGAACCGCCGAAGAAATATGGCAGATTTTTTGCAATTCCGTTAATAGTTTCACCGGATGAGGAACGGGTTGCCAAATTGCTTCCTTCTTCATAAACGGGAAGTTCGCTGTCCCATCCATTAATCAGATCACCGTTTATAGCCGTTTCCAACTCCATGGCGAGTTCAGGATATTCTTTCTTGTAATTTTGGAAGAGTTCTTTCCATTGCTGTTCCTTCTTAACACCCGGATCCAAAACATATTTTTTGAACACATCATAGACTTCTTCAGGAACATAAAAGTCTTCTTCGAAAGCCCAGTTGTAATTTTTCTTCGTCAGGGCCGCTTCATCAGGGCCGAGAGGGGCGCCGTGTACATCCGACTTTCCGGATTTGTTCGGGGAGCCGTAACCAATGATGGTTTTCACTTCAATTAATGTGGGACGGCCGGTGTCCCGTTTCGCTTCTTCAATCGCATTCGAAATTTCTTCTAAATTGTTGCCGTCCTCCACACGAATGTATTGCCATCCGTAAGCTTTAAAACGATCGGCGACACTTTCGGAAAAAGCCTTGTTCAGTTCCCCGTCGAGCGAAATGTCATTTGAATCGTATAATACAATAAGTTTTCCGAGTTTTAAATGTCCGGCGAGAGAGGCGGCTTCTGCGGATACGCCTTCCATTAAATCGCCGTCACCGCATATCACATATGTATAATGATCAACTATCTCATAATTTTTCCGATTGTATTTGGCGGCGAGATGCCGTTCCGCCATCGCCATGCCCACAGCCATGGCAATTCCTTGTCCCAACGGACCTGACGTTGCGTCAACACCAGGAGTATGTCCGTATTCGGGATGTCCCGGTGTTTTGCTTCCCCATTGACGAAATTCCTTTATGTCTTCCATGCTCACATCGTATCCTGAAAGATGCAAAAGGCTGTACAAAAGCATGGACCCGTGTCCTGCAGAAAGTACGAAACGATCGCGGTTAAACCAGTCCGGATTTTTCGGGTTATGATTCATGTGTCTCGTCCAAAGGGCATAAGCCATGGGAGCGGCTCCCATCGGCATCCCGGGATGACCGGATTTTGCTTTTTCGATGGCATCAATCGATAATGTTCTGATTGTGTTAACTGCCAGTGTATCAACTGAAGCAAACATTCTTTTCAGTCCCTTCAATGTTTTCCTTATTCAATATTCAATAGTATTTTGTCTTTTCTTGATTGTTTAATGCTTAACAAAGGGTCATTGCGGAAACAGTCGGACGATGTAAAATATGTCCTTTCCGGGAGACAACGGTCTTCCTTTAATGAATACGGTTCTTTCTGTTGCGCAACTGCTTTATTTTTTCTGGAGTGACGTCCTTTCCAAGAGGATCGACGATTGTCACATTTTCCAAAGTTTTCAGCATGGAAGAACGGAAGGCCTGTAAATATTCTTTGCGTAATTCCGCTTGTTCTTTTGCCTCTTCCGGAGTCAGAGCGCCCTCTTTTGCCTTTCTGGCCAGTTCATTGATTCTTGCCAATTTTTCTTTTGCCAGCATCAGATAACTCCTTTAAAATTGATGAAAACTTGCAATCAAACCTCATCTTACTAAAATTGTACACCTTTTACAAGATACCGGAACCGTTTTTATTTTCACAAGATTCCACGTATTCCTTATACCTGCGGTGCACGGTAGCTTTAGAAATATGATAGCCGAGACCGTTTAAAACGGCGGTTATCTCAGCAAATGTGAGCTTATTATTCCTTAAACGAACGATCTCTTCAATGGGAACCTCCAATCGTTCCCTCCCCGGACCTGCGCCAATATTTTTCAAATTTTTTTCGGGCCTGTATCCTTTTTGGACGGCCCGCTTCATTCCCCTTTTTATTTTTATATTATGCAGTTTTCTTTGATATTCTTCGACAATGCTCACAATCTGTAAAACCATTGAATCAGAATCGGAAAGCTGCAATTTTCCGTTATGGGCAATCGTATATATTTGCGCATTCTCTTTCAGAATGCAATGAATGACGGCAATTTTCGCGTTTCCGCGTCCCAGTCTTGTTTCATCTTGGACAAGAACGGCACCTATATCTTTCTCTTTTAACAAAGAAAGAAGTTCGATTACTCCTTCCCTTTCAAGATCATACCCGCTTGCTTTCTCTTTAATTACTTTTTCCACCGAAAAGTGAAACCGGTTGGCAAGTTCGCGCAATTCTTCTTCCTGTCTCTCCAACGAGGTTTCCTGGGTTTCCTTTTTTGTGCTGACGCGACAATAGATGACAGCTTTCAATTCCGCCCACTCTCCGCTTTTGTAAAAGATGTAAATTCTGTTCCTGGATTCTGAACTGTCACAATTTGATTTTCCGGAATTCTCCACTTTTCAACAGGTATGACAAGCGTCTCTCCGGCGTGAACCCTTCCGTCGGCAAGACCATTTTCCCTTTTTACCCAATCGGCAAACTCCTCATAAGACATGCGATGGCAGATATAATATTTGTCGGCAATCGTCAATAAAGAATCGCCTTCTCCCACCTTGACCTCCAAATATTCAACTTCGCTGTCCTGCTGCACTTTTTCGGCGAAAACGAAAAGAAATATAAAACTTAATGCAATTAAAATCAAAGTATATGAATTATTGCGGAAAAAAGTCTTCATCGTATCACACAACCTTATTAAGAATATATGTTCGGGTTTCATTTTAGTACGAACATTTGTTTTTGTCAACCGCCGATTCGAACTTATGTTTGTATTGTCAAAAAAAACATGCTATAATAAAAACAACAATTCCATATGAGGTGTATGTGATGGCTAAATTATCAAAGAGGCAGCAGGAAATTCTCGATTTCATCAAACATGAAGTCAAGACGAAAGGATATCCTCCGTCTGTCCGGGAAATCGGCAAAGCCGTCGGTCTTGCATCCAGTTCAACAGTTCACGGTCATTTATCGAGACTTGAAAGCAAAGGTTATATACGCAGAGACCCGACAAAGCCGCGGGCCATTGAAATCTTGGAACCGGAAGAAACGGCAAGTATTCCTAAACAGCATTCCATAAACGTGCCTCTCGTCGGAAAAGTCACTGCCGGAAGCCCGATTACAGCCATAGAAAATATTGAAGAATATATACCGCTCCCGGAAAGCTTCGCTCCATCGGGAGAGCAAATATTTTTACTGACCGTCACCGGAGACAGCATGATCGAAGCGGGTATTCTCGATGGCGATTATATTATCGTCAGACAACAGCAAACAGCCAATAACGGAGATATTGTCGTCGCTATGACGGAAGACGATGAAGCTACTGTAAAACGATTTTTCAAAGAAAAAGACTATATCCGGCTGCAGCCCGAAAACCCGACAATGGAACCGATTATATTAAAAAATGTCACCATATTGGGAAAAGTAATCGGTGTTTTCAGAAGAATTCATTAAGAAACGCCTTGGCGCGAGCCAAGGTTTTTTATGAAGACGGTTTTGCGAATTTGCCCGGATACCGGTTGATGATTATATATAGAGCGGTACAGAACGATGAAAATTGAAAAAAGGGTGTTGCCGCTTCGTTTAAAGCGAAAATTCAGAAAGTATGCGAAAAAAGTTCTCCGAAAATGGTAAAATCCCCTGGACGTAGGCGTCCAAGGGATTTTTCTGTTAAATATAAAAGTATTGTTCTCGCTCATATGGGTGTACTTGGGAACGGAACATTTCCCATTCTATTTCCTTCGCTTCTATAAAGTGTTCCACGATATGGTTCCCGAGGGCGGACATCATCAGCTCATTTTCTTTAAACAAGTGGAGCGCCTCTCCCAACGTGGTCGGCAAATCGACAATCCCTTCCGCCAAACGTTCTTCACGGGTCATGACATAAATATTTCTGTCCACCGGCGGCGGTGGCGCCATTTTATTTTTAATTCCGTCAAGTCCGGCCTTCAACAATACGGCCATGGCCAAATAGGGGTTTGCCGACGGATCGACGCTGCGGACTTCTATGCGCGTGCTCATCCCCCGCGACGAAGGAATGCGAAGGAGCGGCGAACGGTTTTTGGCCGACCAAGCTACATAGCAAGGCGCTTCATAACCAGGAACGAGGCGTTTATACGAATTCACCGTCGGATTCGTCACCGCCGTAAAGCTTGGCGCGTGCTTCAACAAACCGGCAATAAAATGATGCGCCGTTTCGCTCAATTGCAAAGGTCCGTTCGGATCATAAAAGGCATTTTCCCCGTCCCGGAACAACGACAAGTTACAGTGCATTCCCGAGCCCGCCACACCGAACAACGGTTTGGGCATAAACGTGGCATGGAGTCCGTGTTTGCGGGCGATTGTCTTTACGACCAATTTAAAAGTTTGTATATTATCGCAAGCCGTCAACACATCCGCATATTTGAAGTCGATTTCATGCTGGCCGGGCGCCACTTCATGATGGGAAGCTTCCACTTCAAAACCCATTTCTTCAAGTTCAAGAACAATATCGCGGCGGCAATTTTCCCCGAGATCCGTCGGAGCAAGGTCAAAATAGCCCCCGTTATCATTTAATTCCAGCGTCGGTTCCCCTTTGTCATCCAATTTAAAAAGGAAAAACTCCGGTTCCGGTCCCAGGTTGAATTGCGTAAAGCCTAATTCCTCCATTTCTTTGAGCACCCGGCGCAAATTGTTGCGCGGATCACCGCCGAAGGGTTTTCCGTCGGCAGTGTAAATATCGCAAATCATCCGGGCGACTTTTCCTTTTTCCGCCGTCCACGGGAATATAACCCAAGTATCTATGTCGGGATACAAATACATATCGGACTCTTCAATTCTCACAAATCCTTCGATGGACGAACCGTCAAACATCATTTTGTTTTCGAGCGCTTTGTCCAATTGGCTGACGGGAATTTCCACGTTTTTAATCGTCCCGAAAATGTCCGTGAATTGCAGGCGGATAAACTTGACATTTTCTTCCCGCGCCATTCTTCTTATATCATCTTTTGTATATTTTTTCCCCAAAAACGTTTCCTCCCTTTGTTATTCCTTAAGAAAAACTGCTTAATGGAAAAAACGGGACGCTTTTCCCCGGTGCAATGACGGACGAAGAAAACGGCCCGCTTGCGCCAGCTCGGAACGAAGTATTTTCCTAATCTCTTCATCGGTCACTTCTTTCCTTTTTTCCGCCCTCTTTTCCTGCACAAGCCGCTGTTTTGCGGAAAAGATTTCCTTAATTCCGGCCAGATTGACACCTTGATCAATCAAATCTTTAATTTCCAATAGTCTGTCAATGTCATTCAATGAAAACATTCTTCTGTTTCCTTTTGTCCTGGCCGGTGAAACCAACCCATGTTGTTCATAATAGCGTATTTGCCGGGCGGACAAACCTGTCAACTTCATGACAGGACCAATCGGAAAAAGCGGCATGGAACGACGTATTTCTTTCCGGCTCAATGGCTCTCTCCTCCCTAAACACGCCTTTATTATAAAAATCGTCATATTTTCTGTCAACTCGTGTCAGAAAACCTTACATGATAAGTAAAAAAAAGAATCATCGAAAGAAAATCTTTCGATGATTATTTGGACAATACTTTTATTAATTCCCTCAAATAATCGGGCAGATCAGGCGGCCTGCGGCTGGAAACGATATGGCCGTCGACGACAACCGGTTCATTGACCCAGACCGCGCCGGCGTTTTCCATATCATCTTTAATTCCCGGCGTGCTGGTAACCTTCCGTCCGTCAAGTATTTTTGCGGAAATGAGCACCCAACCGGCATGGCAAATTTGTCCGATCGGCTTTTTCTTTTCGTGCATCGCCCGCACCATCCGCAGAACTTCGGGATACCGTCTTAATTTATCCGGTGCCCAACCTCCGGGAACGAGAATCGCATCAAACTCGTCTGCATTAACCTCGTCAAAGGACAAATCCGAAACAACCGGCACCCCGTATTTTCCCGTGTACGTTTTCCCTTTTTCTTCACCGACAATCTTTACCTCGGCTCCTTCTTCACGCAGCCGCAGAACGGGATACCATAATTCCAGATCTTCAAAATCATCGCTGACCAATTGAATAATTTTCATTCCTTTAAGTTTCATGACCAACCTCCTCTCGGCTCATATTGATGATATTTTCCCATTTTTGACATGTATCTTGCAATGACAAATGACACAAAACGGCATTTTAATGCACAACCTTACACATTTATTGCATTCAACTGGATTAACCCTTTTTCCAGCAGTCTGTTTACGGCGATACAAACGGCAATTTTGACATGGGAATAAGTTAATCCGCCTTGCATATAAGCCGTGTAAGGAGGTCTGGTCGGGCCGTCCGCCGACAACTCTATGCTGGAACCTTGCACGAACGTTCCGGCCGCCATTATGACATTGTCCTCATATCCAGGCATATAACTCGGCACCGGCGTAAAATGGGAATTGACCGGAGAAGCGTATTGGATCGCTTGGCAAAATGCCACCATTTGTTCTTCATCATTGAATTCGACAGACTGAATTAAATCTGTCCGGTGCGCATCCCATACAGGATTTGTTTTCAAACCAAGTCTTTCCAGCAATGCCGCCGTATAAACGGCGCCCTTAAGGGCCTGTCCGACGACATGGGGCGCCAGGAAAAAGCCTTGATACATCTCTTGCAAACTGTAAAGGCTTGCGCCCGCTTCCCTGCCGATGCCGGGGGAAGTCATCCGGTACGAGCAGGCTTCGACCCATTTTTCTTTTCCGACGATGTAACCGCCGGTTTTAACAATTCCCCCGCCCGGATTTTTGATGAGAGAGCCGGCGATGAGGTCCGCTCCCACATGACAAGGTTCCGATTTCTCGACAAACTCCCCGTAACAATTGTCCACAAAAACAACAATGTCCGGCTTTATCCTCTTTACAAAAGAAACCATTTCCTCTATTTCGGCAATCGTAAAGGAAGGCCGGTTGGCATAACCTTTTGACCGTTGAATGCCTATCATTTTCGTCTTTTCATTGATCGCTTTTTCCACCGCCGGAAAATCAACTTTTCCGTCTTCTTTCAAAGGGATGCATGTATAGGAGACGCCAAACTCCTTTAGCGAACCGGTCCCTTTACCCCGGATGCCGATCACTTCATCAAGGGTGTCGTAAGGGCGGCCTGTTATGTAAATCAGCTCATCACCGGGACGCAGAACCCCAAAAAGAGCAATCGCGATGGCATGTGTCCCGGAAATGATTTGCGGACGCACAAGAGCCGCTTCGCCCCCAAACACATCAGCATAAATGTCTTCCAATGTGTCCCGTCCCGTATCATCATACCCGTATCCTGTGGACGGAATAAAATGAGAATCACTGACGCGATGCTTTTGAAAGCTTTTTAACACCCTGAATTGGTTGTAATCGATAAGCTCATCAATGCGCTGATGAATTCCGGCAACTTGTTGTTCCACTTCAGCACTGATCTTTTTTAGCAACGGTCCGTATGTTAATTGTTCGAACATTCCTGTCACCTGTTTCTTTCTATACTAAATATTTTTTTATTATCCCGGCGATTTGATGTTGGGAATGATAATACCCTTTGCAGATGTAAACATTTTGTTCCTCGGAAAAAAACATTTCTTTTAATATGGTCTCCTGTTTTAACCGGGCCAGCAACTTTCCTTCTCCCGAAGGCACTTCCAAATGAAAAGGAACCATCGTTTCCGCAATCACTTCTTCGATGACGTTCTGAAGAAGGAGCAAGTCCCTTTCGTCAAAAGCGCTGATCAAGACCTGTTTCGTTGACGAAACGGGAACAAAATCAGGATGTTTTATGTCTTTTTTATTGTAAACGGTTAATTGGGGAGTCTCGCTGCACTCCAGTTCTTGCAGAAGTTTTTGCACCGTTTGTTCATGCTGGTAATAATCCGGATTGGCGCTGTCAACCACATGAAGAAATAAATCCGCTTCTTTCACTTCCTCCAAAGTAGAACGAAAGGCGGCAATGAGGGTCGTCGGCAAATCTTGAATAAATCCGACCGTGTCTGTAAGCAGAACGGTAAAACCGCTCGGCAAGGTCATTTTCCTTGTCATCGGATCGAGGGTGGCAAACAGCAAATCTTCTTCCAGTGAATCGGCTTCTGTCAGGCGGTTGAACAAGGTAGATTTTCCGGCATTCGTATAGCCAACGAGGGCAATTTGAAACATTTTGTTTTTCTTTCTCCGTTCCCGGTACTGTTCCCTGTGCCTGACAATTCCCGCCAGTTCCGCTTTTATTTCTTTAATGCGACGGCGGATGTGTCGCCGGTCCGTTTCCAGCTGGGTCTCCCCCGGCCCCCTCGTGCCAATGCCGCCCCCAAGCCTTGACAATTGGGTGCCTTGTCCGGCAAGGCGCGGCAGCAAATATTGCAGCTGAGCCAGTTCCACCTGCAGCTTGCCTTCTTTTGAACGGGCTCTTCCGGCAAAGATATCAAGAATTAACTGTGTCCTGTCGATGATCCGGGCTTCGAGGACATCGGAAAGATTGCGCATCTGGCTCGGCGACAATTCGTCATTAAAAATGATTAAGTCCGCTTCCAATTCCTCTTCGAGCACTTTCAACTCCGCTAATTTACCTTTTCCGATATAAGTGGCCGGATGGATTTTCTCCCGTTTTTGCGTCATTTGGCCGACAACAATTCCCCCGGCTGTTTTTGTCAAGGAAGCCAGTTCTGCCATCGCATAGCGGAAACTGAAGTCATCTTCGTCGATCTGGCATCCGACAAGAATTGCTTTTTCCAATTGCTTCTTTTGGTCCGTCAATCATCATCCTTCTTTCCGTGTTAATGAATCTTTTGAATGCAAAAACTTGTTTTTCAGTCCACTCACCATCATAACAAAAAAGGAACGGGAAAACTATATCATCATCAAGAGGCTCCCGTTCCCCTTCATTCGTTTGAACATCTTTTCGACAACACAGTCAGAATGGACAAACCGTTCCTTTAAAAGCCTCCTTCTCCAAAAAGCGGGCCTTCCGGGCAGCAGACAGCCGGAACTTACGAAAAATCGGGCTCGCTAAAAGGAAGATCGACGCTTCTGAGCATGGTCAATTCATATTTATCATAATTATTTTGCATCAAAAGGCGCAGCGATTGTGCGCGAATCGCCTTTTCGATTATATTTCTTATATAGCGCCCGTTGGAATATCCTCGAATATCTGCCGTCGTTTTGATCCAATACAAATGATCGCGAAGCTTCTTTTCCGCTTCCCGGCTCAATGTGTACTCTCTTTCCTTGAGCATTTTATACCCAATCTCCATCAACTGCTCAGCCGTATAGTCGGGAAAATGGATAATGATCGGAAAACGGGAATGAAGCCCGGGATTTAATGCAAGAAACTGATCCATTTCCCTCGAGTAGCCGGCAAGAATAAGAATAAAATCATGTTGTTTGTCTTCCATATGTTTGACGAGAGTGTCAATTGCTTCTTTGCCGAAGTCCTTTTCTCCGCCTCTGCCAAGGGAATATGCTTCATCGACAAAAAGAATCCCGCCCATCGCCTTTTTAATTAAATCCCGTGTTTTTTGGGCGGTATGGCCGATATATTCGCCCACTAAATCCGCTCTCTCCGCTTCAATCAAATGCCCTTTGGACAACACGTTCATTTTGCGGAAAAATTTTCCCAACAGCCGGGCAACCGTTGTTTTGCCCGTTCCCGGATTCCCTTTGAACATCATGTGAAGCACTTGCTTTTCCGCCTTCAGTCCTGCCTCTTCCCGCTTTTTATTTACATAAAGCCAAGCATAAATTTCTTTAATTGTTTTCTTTATTTCTTCCAGCCCGACCAATGAGTCCAATTCTTCTTCAATTTCTTTCAAGACTGTATGTTCATGCGGAATTTCTTTCGCAAACAGCGGCGATTCAAGGGGAGTTTTTTTAAGGGGCCTTTTTCTTTGGGAGTTCAAGACGATACTGATCTGCCCGTTATTTTTCATGCGAAAAGGCTGCTCCAAAGCGTTCACCTCACATTTCTAAAACAGTATACTCATCGGAGGCAGCAAGTGTGACAATCGCCTAATGAATCGTAACAACTGAACGGAACGTTGACAGTTTCATCGTTCCGGTACGGACAAATATACGGGCAGAAACAAATCCCGGCGATGATTTTCGCTATGAAACAGACAACAGAAGTGTTTGTATAATATGTATTCATGTTTATCCGTTTTCATTAAAAAGTTTTGCCGGTTCCATTTTTTACGGAAAGTCTCCGGACATTTTCCGGCCGAACAGGAGTTGCCGGCACGGTGTAAAACCTAGCGCGCGTATAAAGAATGCCAACAACCATTGGCGGCTTTTAGCAGTTCAAAAAGGATATTTCAGGCGGGGCGTGGGGCATGACGCTTCCGGCAACCGGAAACAATCAGAAAACCCGCTTAAAATAAGCGGGCTTGGCTTTATTCTTTATTATTATTTTGTTGCAAATCTATGGAAACATTTTTTTGCGGCGCAAAAGTGGAAATGGCATGTTTATACACAAGCTGTTGTTTTCCTTCCGATTCAAATAAGACGGTAAAATTGTCAAATCCTTTAACCTGCCCCCTTAATTGATACCCGTTTGTCAAGAATACCGTTACACTGACTCCTTCCTTCCGCAGCTGGTTTAAAAACTGGTCTTGGATATTAATGGATTGTTTCATCTCTTAATCCTCCTCATTTATCTCTACATAATATGTATTCGCTTTTATTTTGAGCTTTCCTTCAATATACATGGAAATTTCACCAACTTTTTTTTGCCATCCCTCTTCCGTGACTGCCTCGGTCATATCAAACCATTTTACCTCCATTTGATTACGGAACCATGTCAATTGCCTTTTGGCGTAATTGCGCGAGTTTCTTTTCAATTCCTCCACGGCCTCTTCAAAGGTGCACATTCCGTCCAAATATTTGTAAAGCTCTTTGTAGCCGATGGCCTGAATCGATTGGCAGTCTCTCAATCCGGAATCATGCAGTGCTTTCACTTCATCAAGAAGCCCCTTTTCAAGCATGAGATCCACACGCTTATTTATTCTCTCATACAATTGTTGCCGTTCCATCGTCAATCCAATCACGGCCGTATCATAAATCAGCTTTTGCTTTAAATTTTTCCGGAAGTAAGACATCGGCTTCCCGGTGCAATGATAAATTTCCAACGCACGGATAACCCGCCGCAAATTATTGGGATGAATTTTCCCGGCCGCTTCCGGATCTATTTCCGCCAATTCTTGATAAAGGGCCTCTTTTCCTTCGATTTCCGCCCGCCTTTCAAGTTTTTTCCGGAAATTTTCATCGGAAGGGGCGTCGGAAAATCGGTAATCATATATTACGGATTGAATGTAAAAACCGGTACCCCCTACAATCATGGGCAGTTTTCCCCTGCTCGAAATTTCCGTGATTTTCTTCCGCACCAGCTGCTGAAATTCAAACACGGAAAAAGATTCATGGGGCTCCTTGATATCAATAAGATGATGGGGAATTCCTTCCATTTCAGGCGGAGAAATTTTTGCCGTGCCGATATCCAATCCTTTGTAAATCTGCATCGAATCACCGCTGATAATTTCACAATGAAATCTTTTTGCCAATTCAATGCTCAGTTTCGTTTTCCCCACCGCGGTCGGTCCGATGAGCACAATCAATTTTTCTTTATTGTCCAAATCTTCCACGCTGCCTTCTTTTTTAATCAAAAAGAATGATTGGCCTCTTTATAACATTGTATCATCTTAACAAAGAATTAGCATTTTTTTGGATAAAAATGAAACGTTTGTTCATTTTTTTCTCAAAATATGGCCATGCAAGGTACAAAAACAACACATCATGTAAGAATAACCAAATCCATGTCAAAATATACCTTTTTTTCGAAGGAATTACATATATTTCAAAACACATTTTTATCTTACAGTTCCATTACTTTTAAATGTCAATCCCCTTTTCCCGCCGATTTCATGCTAATTTATAGGAGGCAGCAAAATCAACAAAACAAGGAAATGGTGGGAAATTGGATGTTAGCAACTATGGAAATCGGAATGGACTTAGGCACTGCCAATACGCTCGTATTTCAACGCAACAAAGGCATCATTTTTAACGAACCTTCAGTCCTGGCCATTGACTCCAAAACGAATAAGGTCTTGGCGGCAGGCCATGAAGCGCAGCAAATGGTAGGAAAAACCTCGAAAAACATCGACATCATCTATCCGTTGACAAACGGTGTCATCGCGGATTATCATGCGATCACCGAATTTATAAAAATAGTAATGGGCAAAATTTCAAAGACATACTTATTCAGAAAGCCTTCAGTAGTCATTTCTGTTCCCTTTCATGCCACAACAGTCGATAAAAAAGCGATCATCGAAGCCGTAAAAAGCGCCGGCGCCAAAAAAACGATGATTATTGACGAACCGGTCGCAGCAGCCGTCGGTGCAGGACTGCCCGTTGAAGAACCGGTGGCCAATGTGATCGTCGACATCGGGGGCGGAACGACGGAAGCGGCCATCATCTCTTTCGGCGGAGTGGTGGCATGTCATTCCATCCGGATTGGCGGCAAACTTCTTGACCAGGACATTATTCAGTATGTCCGAAAAAACAATAATGTTCTGATTGGAGAAAGAACAGCGGAAAAAGTTAAAATTGAAATCGGCCACGCGCTGGTAGATCATGAGGAATTGACAATGGAGGTGCGGGGAAGGGATTTGGTAACAGGTTTACCTGTCACTATAGCACTGTCTTCTTATGACATCCAGCAGGCGATTAAAGATTCATTATTGCAAATCTTAAACACCATCAAGGCGCTCTTGGAAGACAGTCCTCCCGAACTGAGCGGAGATATTGTCGACAGGGGGATCATTTTGACCGGAGGAGGAGCCTTGCTGAATGGTTTGCACGAATGGATAAATAAGGAAATTGATGTACCCGTCCATCTCGCCGCCAACCCGCTGGAATCGGTAGTTCTCGGCACGGGACCAGCTTTAAAATTCATTGAACGTATCCCCGCCGGACGGAAATGAAACAACGTAAACAGAAGGCACACTCAAACTATGAGAGGCTGCTCCTTAAAAGCGATTTTTTCTTAAAGGAACAGCCTCTTTTCTTCATGCCCCCTACATCACTCTCTTAAACATTTTTTCCAGTTCATATATGGAATAATGGATGATAATCGGCCGACCGTGAGGACAAGTAAACGGATCGGAAGTCCGCCGCAGTTCATCAAGAAGGGCCTGAATTTCTTCATTTTTCAAATAGCGGTTCGCTTTGATCGCCGCTTTGCAGCTCATCATCATCGCCGCTTCTTCCCGCAATTTTCTTATATCCACCGTTCTCATCTGCAAAAGCTGCTCGATGATCTCTTCGATAATCTCTTTTTCCTGTCCTTCAGGAAACCATTGCGGATGGGAACGGACTATAAAACTGTTATGTCCGAACGGTTCGATAAATACGCCGGCCGTTTTCAGTTGATCCTTGTTCTCCATGATTTTTACGTATTCATCCGCCGGATACTCAAATGTGAGCGGAATGAGCAGTTCCTGCAGTTCATTTGTCACCTCGCCGACTTTTTCCCGGAAATATTCAAAATAAATACGCTCCTGGGCTGCGTGCTGGTCAATAATATAAAGACCTTTTTCGTTTTGCGCCAAAATATAAGTTCCGTGCATTTGACCGATGGGATAAAGCGGCGGAATCCGGGACGTTTTATCTTCAACCGCCTCCGGAAGGGGATCTTTTTCGCCGCTTTCTGACACAGTTGTAATCAATGGATCCGCCTGTTCCTGTTCCACAGGCGTACTGCCCTCCGGTGCCGATTCAACCGTTTTTTCAGCCGGTGCCAAGTCCTCAGCGGAGACCTCAACCGGAGTAAACATTGTACCGGGAGAGCTTGGCCGGACGCCGGAAAATTCTTTTTTAACGGGCGGCAAATGGTCGAGTTCAAGAACTGTTTGCTCCGTTTTAAGCGTTTCTTTCCGTTCCCGGACAAACCCGGTCGGGATCAATTGTTGCTTTTTAAAGGCATGGCGGATTGTTTCCGTTACAAGCTTGTTCAATTCTTGCTCTTTGCTGATTCTTACTTCCATTTTGGAAGGATGGACATTGACATCTATAAGAACCGGATCCATTTTGATGTGAAGAAGGGCGACCGGATACCTGTTAACGGGAAGAAGGGTATGATACCCTTCAAGAATCGCGTTCACTAACGGATAGTTTTTAATAAACCGTCCGTTGATGAGAATCGTGATATAATTGCGCGACGCCCTGGTCATTTCCGGCAATGACACCCAGCCACTTATTTGAAAATCAAGGGAAGCAGCCTCAACGGGAATCATTTTTTTAACCGTTTTGAGCCCGTAGATGGCGGAAAGAACTTGGCGGACGTCGCCGCTGCCTGTTGTGTGAAGAAGTTTTCTCCCGTTATGGATCAATCGGAACGAAATATCCGGATGGGCCATTGCCAAACGGTTGACCATATCCGTTATATTCCCCAGCTCTGTACTGATCGTTTTTAAATATTTCAGTCTGGCCGGCGTATTATAAAAAAGATCCGTCACAACGACGTCCGTGCCTTTGCGGGCCGGCGCTTTTTCAACCGCTTCAACTTTTCCGCCCCTGACGGTAATTTTTGTGCCGGCATCCCCCGTAGATGTTTTCATGACAAGTTTTGCTACCGAGGCGATACTGGGAAGGGCCTCGCCGCGGAAGCCGAGGCTTCTGATATGAAAAAGATCGTGATCATCTTTGATTTTGCTTGTTGCGTGGCGCAAAAACGCTTTGCAGACGTCTTCCTCATCCATCCCGTCACCGTTGTCAATGACGCGGATTTTCGCCAAGCCGGCCTCTTCTACTTCCACTTCAATAATCGTGCTGTTGGCATCGATGGAATTTTCGACGAGTTCTTTTACAACAGAAGCGGGGCGTTCCACCACTTCTCCGGCGGCAATTTTGTTCGCCAACGTCTCGTGCAACTGAATGATTTTGCCCATATTCCCCCTCCTTTCTGCATAATGGAATCACGGGCAAGAACCCGCCCGGAAAATTAATTTTTCAGTTTTTTATGCAATTCATATAAAGTGTTTAATGCTTGCATGGGAGTCATATCAAGAATATCCAATTGTCTGATTTTCTCAATCACGCGCTTTTCTTTCCCCGCAAGAGGCGTGTTTTTCTGTTCATGCGGTTCCCCGAAAAAGGACAGCTGCAAACCTTCACTTTCATAGATTTCAGATTGTGGTTCATCAAAAATCTCTTGATTTCCTTGTTTGTTTGTCCCGTTTTGTTCAAGTTTTTTCAAAATCTCATTGGCCCGTTCAATCAAAGAAGCGGGCAAATCAGCGAGCTTTGCCACATGGATGCCGTAGCTTTTATCGGCCGGACCGTCTTTTATCTTGTGAAGAAAAATCACTTTTCCGTTCTGTTCAATGGCGCTGACATGAACGTTTTTCAAACGTTTCAATTCTTTCTCCAAAACGGTCAATTCGTGATAATGGGTGGAAAACAAAGTTTTGGAGCCGATGTTGTCATGGATATATTCAATGATTGCCTGGGCCAGTGCCATTCCGTCATATGTCGATGTCCCCCGGCCGATTTCATCAAAGATGATCAGGCTGTTTTTCGTCGCATTGGCGATCGCATATTTGGCCTCCATCATTTCCACCATGAACGTGCTTTGTCCCGCGATTAAATCGTCAGATGCCCCAATCCTTGTAAACACTTGATCAAAAATGGGCAACACCGCTTTTTTGGCGGGGACAAAGCAGCCGATTTGCGCCAAAATGGCCGTCAAGGCGATTTGCCGCATGTAGGTGCTTTTCCCGGACATATTCGGACCGGTTATGAGAAGAATCTCCCGGTCTTTGTCCATATAACAGTCATTGGGAACATATTCCTGCGCTTTCATGACTTTCTCGACGACCGGATGGCGGCCTTCCTCAATATGAATGATGCGGTCTTCGGAAAATGTCGGCTTTACATAATGCCGTTCTTCGCTCACCGTGGCAAAGCACTGGAGCACGTCGATTTCGCTGACCGTTTTCGCCAAAGCTTGCAATCTGGGAATATATTTTTTTACAAAGTCCCGGATTTGTGTAAATAGTTCATACTCCAATTCCATGCTTTTTTCTTCGGCTTCGAGAATCAGCGCTTCCTTTTCTTTCAACTCCGGGGTGATGAAGCGCTCGGCATTGGCCAATGTCTGCTTTCTTTCATAGCGCCCGTCTTTCAGAAGATGAAGGTTCGGTTTCGTCACTTCTATATAATAGCCAAATACCCGGTTATAGCCCACTTTGAGCGATTTGATTCCCGTTTTTTCCCGTTCTTCTTTTTCAAGGCGGGCAATCCACGATTTTCCGTTCCGGCTTGCATCACGGTATTTATCCAGCTGTTCGTTAAAACCATCGCGGATGATGCCGCCTTCCTTTACGGACAGAGGAGGATTGTCAACAATGGCCCGCTCGAGAAGGTCAACCACTTCTTCGCAGGCATCGAGACGGGACGTCAATTCCCCTTCTTCCGAACCTTCAACTTGCATCATCTTTTCCTTAATATAAGGAATTTGCTGCAATGAGCGCTTTAACTGCACCAAATCACGGGCATTGACATTGCCGAACGCCACCCGTCCTGCCAAGCGTTCCAAGTCATAGACTTCTTTCAACATTTCGCGGATTTCTTGGCGCTCGAAATAATGCCGGATAAAAAGTTCCACAAAATGTTGGCGGCGGCATATTTCTTTTTTAGAAATCAGCGGCCGATCAAGCCACTGTTTCAACAGCCGTCCGCCCATGGCGGTCATCGTCTCATCAAGAAGCCACAATAAGGAGCCTTTTTTCCCTTTAGTGCGGATCGTTTCCGTTATTTCAAGGTTTCTTTTAGAAAAATAATCTATTTTCATATATTGTTGAATCTCATAAGCTTCAACGTCCTGCATATGGTCAAGGCTTCTTTTTTGCGTGCGGCACAAATAATTCAAAAGTCTGGCGGACGCTTGCCGCAACCGCTCGTCATCCAACCCTGCAAAAATTTGCTCATAGTCCGGATGGACGGACGTGTCTTCCTCAAAAGAAATCGTTACGTCGCAATGTTCCTTCATCCGTGCCTGGAGATTCGCGGGAAAATCCGGAGCAATGACGATCTCTTTCGCACCGGAAGTGGAAAGTTCATTCAATACAAGTTCAAAATCATCTTCAAGCAGAGTCACCTTGTTTTCTCCGGTAGACAAGTCGGCGTAGGCAAAACCAAAGATATCTTTGCCAAATTGTGTAATCGAGGCAATGTAATTATTTTCCTTATCATTCAAACCGCCCCCGTCCATAAACGTTCCCGGAGTGATCAGTTGGACTACATCCCTTTTGACAACTCCTTTGGCAGTTCTTGGATCTTCCAACTGTTCGCAGATTGCCACTTTATACCCTTTGTCAATTAGTTTTTCAATATATTGAGCGGCGGAATGGTGGGGAACGCCGCACATGGGAATGCGTTCTTCCCCGCCGCCGTCCCTGCTCGTCAATGTGATTTCCAATTCTTGCGATGCTTTTATGGCGTCTTCAAAAAACAATTCATAAAAGTCGCCGAGGCGGAAAAACAAAAAGGCATCCTGGTATTCCGATTTAATTTGCAAATATTGGCGTATCATCGGTGTATATGTAGCCATATGATTCCCACACACTTTCTATCCTTTTTCTACATTTCTTTATTATAACATACCAAATTCCCGCAAACATAACAGCTTCCGACGCGAACGTTTCCACAGATGGAGGGAAGTTTACACCTGAAAAAGAGGGAAATGATGTTCCCGGAGACATAAAAGAAACTAGGAAGTGAACCTCCCTAGTTTTTCCCTACTCTTCTTCAGCTCCGACAAGAAAATCAGGATTTAAATCTTCAAATTCCTCGTCATCAACATCCAAGTCCCAATCATCATCTTGTTTCAGAAAATCTTTCGGATGAAGTTCCACACAAACTTTCGTTTCTCCAATCACTTCAACGAGGAACTCTTTTTCAACAGTAACAACAATTTTGTGATCTTTTTTGGAAATAACGGCTTCCACACAGTTCGGCTGTTGAAGAACTTTGGCGATCACATCATGATCATCGATGTAATCCGGATCCCGGTATTTTAAATTTATCGTCTCTTGATAGCCTACCCGATCTGTTACCACTTCCGTCTGTGTATTGTCTTTATAGGAGTACCAAACATTGATATCATAGTAACCTTTAATTTCCACTTTTTTGCCGCGTTTTTCTGCTTCGTATTTATGATTGATAATCCAGCAGCCAAGGATGCTTGACGGTTTGTGCGCCGGATCAATCGTGTGGTTTGACTGGGTAAATTTTCGTCCTTTGGCGACAACGGCTTTTGTTATAATCTCTCTATATTCTCCCATTGCGAGCGAACCCTCCTCATTTGACTTTCAATTCATCCTATGCGGGATATTAGACTAGTGTGATAATAATTTTCCTCTAGCCCCGCCGGCCGTTTGCGACATAACACATATTATGCGCGGCCGATTCATGATGCTCCGAAAAGGAGAGAGAAAACATCAGAAATCCGCTCTCCAAATAAAAAGCTTCCTCCCGAGCACAGATGCGCCCGCACCAGAACCGCTGCAAATGTAAAAAACTTCCTTTTCCTGTATATAAAAAACAGCCGATGAACGCGGCTGTTAAAATGAAAGTTTGATTGTTCTCTTTTTCATTCCGGGCAACAAAACCATAACAAAGCCGGACTTCTGAAGCGGCGGATTACAGACAAATTGCGGTGAGGCAAATGCAGATTTTCAACGGGGATTTTTCTTGTGATGATTGTTGCTATTTTGCAATGCAGCCCCGGTCTTTCCCGTCAACAAGTCTCCGCCGGTTGAGGCAATAATTTCATCCGTGATTTTGTTGGAAATCGTTGTCGAGACAAGCTGAAGAAGTCCGTTCACTTCCGTTTGCGATTGTTTAAATTCTTGGACAATCGGGATGGAATCTAGCTCCTTTTCCAGCGCGGCAATTTTTTCTTCCGTTCTCCGCAACGCTTCCGGTTTTCCATAATATTCCAAATTGACAGCTTGTTTCTGCAATCCTTTTATTTCTGCAATCAACCGGCTGACCTTTTCATTTTTGTGGATTTGCGCTTCCGCCCGTTTAAAAAAATCCACTTCCTCGGTCCGGGCAATCATTTCCGCCAGTTCCCGGGCCTTGGCAACAATATCATCCTTCGTATATTTCCCCATTTGTTTCCCCCCGTTTTATTCGATTTCTCCCACCATTTCACCGTTCAAGGACCAGGTTTTCGCTTCCGTAATTTTCACTTTCACAATTTTGCCGATGGCCGATTTAGGTCCTGTGAAGTTGACAAGCTTGTTTCTTCTTGTATAACCGGCCAAAACATCAGGATTATTTTTGCTTTCCCCTTCAACAAGCACTTCCACGATTTGTCCTTCGTATTTTTTCATCGCTTTTTTCGACATTTCGGCTACCAGATTATTCAAACGATACAAACGCTCTTTTTTAACTTCCATCGGAACATTGTCTTCCATCTTGGCGGCAGGGGTTCCTTCCCTCGGTGAATATATAAATGTAAAAGCAGATTCGAAACCGACTTCCTTGTACAAAGAAAGCGTCTCTTCGAACTGTTCGTCCGTTTCATTCGGAAATCCGACAATGATGTCGGTCGTCAATGCCACATTCGGGATCGCTTCTTTAATCTTGCGCACAAGCTCCAGGTAATCTTCTCTCGTATATTTCCGGGCCATCATTTTAAGAATGTCGTTGGAACCGGATTGAACCGGGAGATGGATGTGCTCCATCAAGTTCCCGCCTTTAGCAAGCACTTCAATGAGGCGGTCATCGAAGTCGCGGGGATGGCTCGTCGTAAAACGGATGCGCGGAATATCTATTTTTCTAATCTCGTCCATTAAATCACCGAGACCGTATTGCATATCTTTAAAGTCTTTGCCATAGGCATTCACATTCTGCCCGAGAAGGGTGATTTCTTTGTAACCGGCAGCGGCAAGCTGGCGCACTTCGGCGATAATTTCTTCCGGCCTGCGACTCCGCTCCTTCCCTCTAGTGTAAGGAACAATGCAGTACGTGCAAAACTTGTCGCAACCGTACATGATATTGACCCAGGCTTTAATGTTTCCGGTGCGGACTTTAGGAAGGTTTTCAATGACGTCTCCTTCTTTTGACCATACTTCGACAACCATTTCTTTGGACATATAAGCTTCATGCAAAATATACGGCAAACGGTGGATATTGTGGGTTCCGAAAACGAGATCCACATACTGATATTTTGTCAAAATCTTATTGACAACCGATTCCTCCTGGGGCATGCATCCGCAAACGCCGAGCAGCAAATCGGGATTTTCCGTCTTGAGTTGTTTAAGATGTCCCAGTTCGCCGAATACTTTGTTTTCCGCATTTTCCCTCACGGCGCAAGTGTTCAGCAAAATAACATCCGCATCTTGAGGGCCGTCCGCCGGCTCATAGCCGAGTTCTAAAAAGATTCCCGCCATAACCTCTGTATCGTGTTCATTCATCTGGCAGCCGTAAGTGCGGATATAAAATTTTCTGCCGCTTCCCATCCCTTTAAACCGTTCCGGAATGGTGAAATCCTTATGGTACTTGACTTCTTCCTTGCCCCGTCTCTTTGCTTCTTTTAAGGACGGAGCCATATAAATCTTGAAGTATTTGCTGTAATCCTTGCCGGATTTTTTGTCCGCAGGATTACCTGATTTCACTTGCTGACTGGCCAAACGCTGTTTTTCGTTCATATCATTACTCCTTTCATGTCCCAATTGATAACAGTTTAATGTCTCCATACATCCGGGCATCTGTCTCTATTTATCTTTTTGCTTGCCCTTTGTTTCGATATATGGACATTACCTTAGTATAAACTCTCATTAAAGATAATACAACAGAAATTTCCCCGGCCCTTTTGCAATCATTAAATATAAACAAGAAATTTATTTGAGAAAGGATGTATGTTTTCCTCGCGCAGCAGGAAGCGGATAGTAGCGGCAAAAGAACGATTTCCCTGTTTTTTGCAAATATTTCACATACAAAAAAACCCCGGAAAACTCCGGGGTTGTCTTTTTACATAAACTCGGCAACGAGTTTGTTGAAATAGGCTTGATCCAGTTCCAAATCAGCCTCGGTTAAAGGTTTTTCAGAATAGCCTGGCAAAAGCTCCTGATAAGACTTGCGGGTTTTATCCTGATAAATTAAACCGGTAACCAATCCGTTATGTTCCATCAATGTCCTCATCGCCATGACTCTGTCAGAGGGATCGTAGCCCTCTATGTCGGATAATTTGACGAGATTTTCTTTATACCAATCGTACGTATTGACCTTGTTATAAGTCACACACGGGCTGAATACATTAATAAGAGCAAAACCTTTATGCTTGATGCCCATTTCGATTAACTCCGTCAATTCCTTCAAATCGGCGGAAAAACTTTGGGCGACAAAGGTAGCCCCGACTGTCAGCGCCATTTCCATGGCCGAAATCGGCGGCTCAATGGAACCGTACGGAGTTGATTTCGTTTTAAAGCCTGCATCTGAACGCGGTGAAGTTTGTCCTTTCGTCAACCCGTAGATATGGTTATCCATCACAATGTAAGTAATATCGATATTGCGGCGAATGGCATGCACAGTATGGCCCGTACCAATCGCGAATCCGTCGCCGTCACCGCCGGCGGCGATCACGGTCAAACCGCGATTGGCCATTTTCAGCCCTTGTGCAAGCGGCAGCGCACGGCCGTGAATCCCGTGAACACCGTAAGAATGAATATATCCTGAAATCCGTCCCGAACATCCGATTCCTGAAATAACCGCTAAATTTTCAGGCTCCAAGCCTACATTTGCCGCAGCCCGTTGTATGGCCGCCTGTACGGAAAAGTCGCCGCATCCCGGACACCAGTTTGGTTTTACGTTATTGCGAAAATCTTTAAATGTTGCCATTTAGAACAGCTCCTTGCACTTTGTATAAATTTCAACCGGCATAAACGGATTACCGTCATATTTCAAGATATTGTGAATCTTTTCGCCATAGCCGACATTCATCTTAATGAGATTTGCCAATTGTCCTGTTGCGTTATGCTCCACAACAACAACCTTTTTGGCCGATTCAATAAGCGGACGCATCTCATCAACCGGGAATGGATGAAGCAGACGCACATGGGCATGGTTCACTTTTAACCCGTCTTTTTCAAGCCTCTCCATCGCTTCCTCAATAGCACCCCGGGTGGAGTTAAAACCGACAATTAACAAGTCGGCTTCCTCATGGGGAGCATTTTTGTGAACAGGAACTTTAAACTTCACATTCTGCAATTTTCTCAGGCGCTTGTTCATTTGCGCAGCTCTGTTCACCGGAGCTTCCGACGGCTTTCCGGTTTCGTCATGCTCCACGCCTGTTACGTGGTGGATGCCGTTTTTCATTCCCGGAATAACCCGTGGAGAAATTCCGTCTTCTGTTACCTCATAACGTTTAAAGTACCCTCTGTTCGGAATTTCCGGAAGGTCTCCTTTCAAAAGCTTGCCGCGGCGGATTTCCACTTTGCCCAAATCCAACGGTTCAACGGTTTGCTTGCCGAGTGACAATTGCAAGTCTGATAGAATGATAACCGGACATTGGTATTCTTCGGCAAGATTGAACGCTTCCGCCGTATCGTAAAATGCTTCCTCCGCAGTGCTGGGAGCAATGACGATTTTCGGTATTTCTCCGTGATTACCGTAAATCATGGCCATCAAATCAGATTGTTCCTGTTTCGTCGGCAGACCGGTTGACGGGCCGCCCCGCTGGGTATCTACAATGACAAGCGGCTGTTCTGTCATTCCTGCCAAACCGATGGCTTCCGTTTTTAAAGACAATCCGGGACCGGAAGATGCGGTCATGGCGCGGACTCCGCCATAGTTTGCCCCGATTGCCATTGTAATGGCGGCAATTTCGTCTTCTGTTTGAATAACGGCTCCCCCGAGTTCAGGAAGCTTTCGAATCAAATATTCCATAATTTCGGAAGCCGGTGTAATCGGATAAGCCGCCATGAAACGGCAACCGCCCGCGATGGCTCCCAAAGCAATGGCATCATTTCCAATCATAAACATGCGCTTTTTCCCGTCCGCCTTTGCCAGACGCATTAATGCGCTTTCATCCAGCTGTTCGCGCATATATTCATAACCGGCTTTCAGAGCTTCCATATTTTTTTCGACAACTTGTTGGCCTTTCTTGCCAAAAATTTCGCTAATGACTTCCCGGAATATTTCCGTTTCAAGGTCCAGGACAGCGCATGTTGCACCAACCGCGACCATGTTTTTCATCAAAGAAGTTCCCAAATTAATCGCGATGTCTGTAAAAGGAACGGTATATAATTTTGCTCCGGTATCCTCCGGCAATTTCGGTTTAAATTTTTCGTCAGCGATGATTATTCCTTTTTCGTGCAATTCTTTGTAGTTTAATTGAATCGTCTCCTGGTCAAAAGCCACAAGAATATCAAGGTCATCGGAAATGGAACGGATTTGTTTCGTACTTACCCGGATTTTATTATTTGTATGGCCTCCCTTGATTCGAGAAGAAAAATGACGATATCCATACAAATAATACCCGAGACGGTTCAGTGCGGTCGCGAAGATCTCGCCCGTACTTTCAATACCTTCCCCTTGTTGTCCTCCAACTTTCCAAGAAAGTTGATCAATCATGCTTTACACCCCTTTGAATACGTTACAAAAGATAAATGAAAACGTTTAATATTAAGTGTAGTAGTTTTTCGATTCATCGGCTACAAATTAGCTCAAAATTCTGCTAATGTAGCCAATATTCTGAATCTGGTATGTACTAAACGCTTACAATTCTAGACCTATGCATAAAAAAAAGCAAGTGTTTGAGATGAAATTTTGACGAAAATATGAACATTTTACTAGATTATGAAACATTCTGTGAAATTTTCGAATCTTTTATCCAATCCCCCTACTGTTAGACATACTAACATATCCATCACAAAAAAGCAAAATTCCGAAACTTAAATTAGTAATTACCATATTAATATAACAATTGATTGATATCTTTTGACCGAAGCGACCGTTTTCCCCGGCAATAAACGCCAATTCTTATAAATATTTCAAGCCGAATGCTTCTGTGCGCAAGATCATAAACAAAAAATCCTGCCTGCTTTCCGCAGACAGGTTTTTGAATTCGCCTTTCATCTCGGCTCAACTATTAACTTTATAGCTGTTCTTTCCTCACCGTCAATTTGAATGTCTGTAAATGCCGGGATGCAAATTAAATCCACTCCGCTGGGCGCCACAAATCCTCTTGCTATCGCTACTGCCTTCACCGCTTGGTTCAACGCACCCGCCCCAATGGCTTGAATTTCCGCGGCGCCTCTTTCCCGCAATACACCGGCCAATGCGCCAGCGACAGAATTGGGATTAGACTTTGCTGAAACTTTTAATATTTCCATTTCTAGCTCCTCCTTGTTAAATCCCTCCAAATGTTCAAACACTTGAACATATCCTAGATATATAATTCCATTGCTACTATATTCAGGGATTCATCCACATATTCCAGCAAGGAGGAGAATATGAAAAATTTATCTGCCTCATGTTCACCGCCGCATGTCTGAAGGCAAAGGATTCCGGAGCTCGGTTCCCGGAACATCCACGGAAAAAGTTTGGATTAATGAAAAGGATGATCGTCATTAATTAAAATTCGTTCAATCCTTTTAGCGAGACCGGTATGATCGTCCAATTCGATAAAAACGCCGCTCAATTGCACACGTCCTTTTTTGGGAACATCAAACCGTACGGGAAGGGCAGTTAAAAACCTCCTCAAAACAGCATCTTTGTCAACACCAATAATCCCGTCGTACAGTCCCGTCATTCCCACATCGGTAATGTATGCGGTGCCGCCGGGCAAAATCCGTTCATCAGCCGTTTGAACATGGGTATGCGTGCCGACCACGGCTGAAACCTTTCCATCCAAAAACCAGCCCATCGCCTGCTTTTCGCTGGTTGCTTCAGCATGGAAATCGACAAAAATAAACGGAGTTCTTTCTTTCGCTTCCCGGATTAATTGCTCTGCCTTCATAAAAGGACAATCAATCGCGGGCAAAAAGGTGCGGCCCTGTAAATTGATAACCGCCACTTCGGCAGAGTTTACCTTCAAATAAACCATGCCTTGCCCGGGAGTGTTTTCCGGAAAATTGGCCGGTCGAATCATATATTTTGCATCATCAATGAAATCGAAAATTTCCTTATTGTCCCACGCGTGGTTTCCCAATGTTACTGCTTGTGCACCTGCCTCTAAAAAAGAGCGGTAAATTTTTTCAGTTATTCCCTTTCCTGCCGCGGCATTTTCACCATTTATGATTGTGACATGAGGCCGGTATTTTTCTTTCAATTTCGGTACATATTCAAATACCATACCGCGTCCCAATGAACCTACGACATCACCAATAAACAAAATATTCATTTATGTCCCTTTCTAATAAATATTTTTCTTAAATTGTACCACAATCTCACATATTTCATGTATTTATTGTAAAACAAACATTCTCTGTCCGCATTACTGAATGATTGAAAAAATGTTTATGAAATATTTAAATACCTCCCGCACACCGGACCGTTAAAATCAGCCGGAGCATCCCGAAAAAGTCATCCTTTATGAAGAAGTAAAAGCGGCAGCGTTTCTCTATGAAGTTAAAAAGAGATGATTCCTGCCGTTAAAGCGAAATTTTGGGCCAAAACTTGTTCCGTACAATGTATCGAATTGCAGGAAAAAAATAAAACGGCGCATATAGCACCGCTTTATTTTGCATATTCAACCGCTCTCGTTTCCCGCACGACGGTAACTTTAATGTGTCCGGGATAATCCAGTTCTTCTTCAATTTTTTTCCGTATGTCTCTTGCAAGCCGGTGAGCCTGCAAATCATCAATTTGCTCAGGTTTTACGATAATCCGGATTTCGCGGCCTGCTTGAACAGCAAAAGATTTTTCCACACCTTCAAAAGACTCGGGAATTTCTTCAAGTTTTTCCAGTCTGCGAATATAGTTTTCAAGCGTTTCGCTCCGCGCTCCCGGTCTTGCTGCCGATAATGCATCCGCCGCAGCCACAAGAACAGCAATGATTGAGGTGGGTTCCTCGTCGCCGTGATGGGAAGCTATGCTGTTGATGACAACGGGATGTTCCTTATATTTTGTTGCAAGTTCCACCCCGATTTCCACGTGGCTTCCTTCCACCTCATGGTCAATGGCTTTGCCGATATCATGCAAAAGACCGGCGCGTCTCGCCAACGCTTCATCTTCACCCACTTCAGCGGCCAGCAAGCCGGCTAGATGGGCGACCTCGATCGAATGTTTCAACACATTTTGTCCGTAACTCGTGCGGTATTTTAAGCGGCCGAGAATTTTGATCAAGTCCGGATGGAGACCATGGACACCGACTTCAAACGTTGTTTGTTCTCCAACCTCGCGAATATGCTCATCGACTTCACGACGGGCTTTTTCCACCATTTCTTCTATTCGCGCCGGGTGAATCCGCCCGTCCTGAACGAGTTTTTCCAAAGCAATCCGGGCTGTTTCCCTTCTGATAGGATCAAAACCGGACAAAATAACGGCTTCCGGAGTATCGTCTATAATCAAATCAATGCCGGTCAAAGTTTCAAGAGTGCGGATATTCCGCCCTTCGCGGCCGATTATGCGCCCCTTCATCTCATCATTCGGCAAGTTGACGACCGTTACCGTTGTCTCTGCCACATGATCCGCGGCACAGCGCTGGATGGCGAGGGACAAGATTTCTTTTGCTTTTTTGTCCGCCTCTTCTTTCGCTTTTTGTTCAGCTTCTTTGATCATGACCGCTATATCATGGGAGAGTTCTTGTTCAACACGTTCCAAAATGATGGATTTTGCTTCATCACGCGTCAAGCTTGAGATTCGCTCAAGCTCAGCTTGCTGCTTGATTAAAATCTCTTCCACTTTGCTTTCCATCTCTTCAATATGCTGTTGTCTTTTGTTTAAAGATTCGTCCCTCTTTTCCAAAATAGATTCCCGTTTATCCAATAATTCACTCTTTCGATCGAGAATTTCCTCTTTTTGCAACAGACGGTTTTCCTGCTTTTGCAGTTCACTTCTCCGTTCCCGAATCTCACGTTCGGCTTCCGAACGTTGTCTGTGAATTTCATCTTTTGCTTCCAGCAACGCTTCTTTCTTCAATGCTTCAGCTTCACGCTTCGCATCTTCAAGAATTCGCTCTGAAGCATCTTTTGCTCCAGCAATTTTCGTTTCGATAAAGGACTTGCGAACAAAATATCCAACAACGGCACCGACGATTAGAGCAAGCAAAATGGAGATGATTTCAATTGCACCCATCATTTCACCTCCTCTTGCTGTGAACTTTTGTTTCAAACTTGAATATGTCGGCCTGTACATTGTTATTGCTCAATATACAGCACAAAGGCTTCCACGCATTTTTAATATCATAAAAATGTAAAAAAGAATATACAATCTAATTGTAAAGGTGCAATAACCCCTTGTCAAGTGTCCCGGTTTTTAA
>CALKIU010000096.1 GCA_937995745.1 uncultured Bacillaceae bacterium
ATCTGCCCCCTTGTCTGCCGGTTGGGATCTAGGAACGTGCAACCTGTCCCAGTTGAGAGCCAGGGACGCGAAACCTGTCCCAGTTGGGAACTAGGGATGCGGAATCTGCCCCCTGTCTGCCGGTTGGGATCTAAGAACGTTGAACCTGTCCCAGTTGGGAACTAGGGACTCGACTTGCCCCAGTCATTTTTTACAAAGACCGGTAAACCTGTCCTTGTAAACTCTCCCTGTGGCCCAAACTTTGTGGACAACAATTCGTCCGCATGCCTCAGCCTTCTTGTGGCTAACCCGCTGGACATCCGCAGTCGTGGTTCCCCGCTGCCCGGCGGACTGCGCTTCAGATTCAAAACTTGCCTTGCACCCCACCATGCGGGTCCAGGCTGCGATACTTGCGGATCGGGCGTGCCCTGTCTCCGGCTTCAAGACCATCCTTTTCCGCCTGCTGCAAAGCGGTTTAAGTCTTGCACTTTCCGGCGCAGGGCCAACCCCTGAGTTGCGCCGGCGGGAAGGAAGGTCCGTGTCCGTCTCCGTCCTTAAAAGAATCCAATTTTTCCGTTCGCTGCCCTGGGTTCCCTCCGCTGCCCGGTGTGTGAAGCCCCGCACTCTCGGCTCGGGGCTAATCCTCGGGCCATGATTGACGCAAGCATGGCTCGACTGAAGCTTGCGTGTTACTCGCTCACCACCAGACAAGCCGTTGACACCCGTGTTCGGTCCGCGCCTTAACGAGATCAAGGAAAAAACTGGCGGGACGCGGAACCTGTCCCTCTGTCCCTGCCGGTGCACCTCTGTCCCTGCGACTGCAGGAAAAAACTGGTGGGACACTGAACCTGTCCCCCTGTCCCGGCGGCTTCCTCTGTTCCGGTGGCTTCCCCTGTCCCGGCGGCCTACTCCAGGTTGATGGTGAGGAGGATGGAGTGGTCGTCGAGGACTTCTTCTTGTTCGATGACGAGGCCGCGTTGTTCGACTTGTTGGAGGAGGTGTTCGTAAACTTGGTTTTGGACGTAGCGTTTGTATTCGTCATCGACGATGGCCAGGTGGCGGAAGATCGTCCGCATGTCCGTTTCTGAAGAGATTTCTACGGTGATCGTGTCTCCGGGCGCTTCCTGCTTAAAAATCAAGGCTGCGTCGGCCAACTCCACTTTTATGTTTCCGTCCCCGAGATCAACCGGCTCCATTCCGTTGTCGCGCAGCACTTGTTCCAACAGGGCGCGGTCGCGGAAATTCGTCTGGAAGCTGGCCGTTTTTTCACCGCCGAGTCCCGATGTTCCGGCACCGGGCCCGTGAAACTCATGCCCGGCCTCTATTCCCTCCGTCCTTTCTTCAACGGCCGTCTGCTCCCCCGCATCTTCGAAAATGATCCTTCCCGCCCGTTCATGGACCGTTTTCATGAATCCGTGCACGACGGGAGCCGGGTCATAAACGGAAAAAAGCGCGTGCCAGGCACCGCCCCGTTTTTCCCAGAAAAAGAAATGTCCGTCTCCGAGTTCCGTCTTCAGGCGGCTGCCCGCTTTTTCCGTCTGAAACCCGCACCTCTGCATCGTTTCAATGACTTCTTTTTCCTCCGCCAGATTGGCTTTCAACGGGATTTCCTTCTGCCGGACAATCTCCGTGGTGCGGTCTTTGCCGAGCACGACCGTCAACGCCAGGGCGAGGGGGATTAAAGTCAGCGAAATGGACATAGGGCGGTCCCTCCTTAGCGGTTCTCTGTTATCTTCGCTTCCACGGTTTCTTCCACGATAACCTCTTCCGTTTCGTAATACTCCTCCGTGTAATCGGAATCGACCGTTTCCGCATTGACCAATTTTTCAATCAAGCCGATATAATTCGTGCACTTTTTCCCTTTGATGCCTTTCGTGACCGCTTCGATGCGGCCGTCGGGATAAATGCGCACCTGAATTTTCTTCGCCATGGCCATTCCTCCTAAAAATCAATCGTCCGGCCGCCGCGGTGGAAGCGGACATCTCCTTTTTCCGGACCCTTTTCTTCCGGCTCCTTCTTATACTCTTCCAAATCCTCTTTCGGCGTGGCGCTCACCGCCCGCACATTGGCCCAATCGCGGATCGCCCGGATCTGCTCGGCCTGGGTGACGGAGAGAGGCACCGTATTGCGGATCGCCCTCTCAAAATCCTCGAGCCGGACCGCGCGTTGCTCCGCATACGCTTCAAACAACCCGTCGATGACAATCTGCTCAATCTCCGCGCCCACATAGCCTTCCGACAAATCCGCCAAATGGTCCAGCACCTCATCCGACAACTGAAAATCGCCGATGACCTCCGGATTTTTCAGGCGCTTTTGCAAATGAATCTTAAAGATTTGCTTCCGTTCGCGGTGCGTCGGCAAATCGGCAAAGAAAATCTCGTCAAACCGCCCCTTGCGCAACAACTCGGGAGGCAGGCCGGCAATGTTATTGGCGGTGGCAATCACGAACACAGGCTTTGTTTTTTCCTGCATCCATGTTAAAAAATGGCCAAAGACCCTTGCTGAAGTGCCGCTGTCCCCGGTTTGCCCCACGCCGCTAAAGCCCTTCTCGATCTCGTCGATCCAAAGAATGGAAGGGGCGATCGCTTCGGCGGTTTTAATCGCTTCACGCATGTTATGCTCGCTGCTGCCGACGATGCCGCTGAAGATTTTGCCGATGTCAAGGCGAAGGAGGGGCAGCTGCCACATCGTGCTGATCGCTTTGCTGATCAAACTTTTACCCGAGCCGGGAACGCCGGTAATGAGCACTCCTTTTGGCGCGGGCAGTCCGTATTTTTTCGCCGAATCAAGCCATGATTTGTTCCTTTTAATAAGCCAGCGTTTCAAGTTTTCCAGTCCGCCGACGTCTTCCATGTTTAAGTTGGTGCGGATGTACTCGAGAATGCCGGTTTTCTTAATAATTTGCTCCTTTTCTTCCAAAATGACCGGCACGTCATCGATGGACAGGCGCCCGTCTTCGACCATCGCCCGGGCAAAGGCGTTTTCCGCTTCGGAAAGGGTCAATCCGAGGGCCGCTTTGGCAATCATTTCTTTTTCCTCATCGGTCAGATTGATTTTGATTCTTCCTTGCCGTTCATTGACTTCAATCATTTCTTCGAGCACGGCCATGATTTCTTCGAAAGTGGGCATATCAAATTCCACGATGGTAATGTCTTTTTGCAGTTCTTCCGGCAAGATTAAAAACGGCGAGATGAAGATGACGTTGATCGGCAGGGGGTGCTGCTTGATTTTCGGAAGCATGTCCCGCAATTTGCGGATGACCTGAAAATCTGCGGGCCGGCCTCTGCCGCCAAAATAAATATGAAAATCGAGGAGGACAAAAATGCTCGGCTGATCGTAGTTTTCGATGAATTCCAAGGCCCGAAGCGGCGCCTTCGTGTCCCGTTTCACTTGCCCGGCCCCGTCAGTGATGCCGGTCGTGACCCGCCATGTCAGCACTTCCCGCGGCGTTTTGATGAGTTCGGAGTTGCGGGCAATGGAACGGATGAGGGAGAGGGCGCGGTCCTCTTCCCATGTTTGGATATACAGGTAGGGAAAGCGTGCTCTCAAAAGATTCGCAATATACATTTGCGTGTTTTTCGCCATATGGTCTGTTCATCCTTTTTATCGTGATCTTTTTGGTGGGGCGGCCGGCGGTACGGGGGCCGCCCGGAATATTAATAATCGATGATTCTTCCGCGTCTTGGCTCTTTTTTTACAGGAGAGAAAGTAACGAGCGGTTTTAATTTTTCGGCCGTATGCGGTTTCAGACCGACTGTTTCGACAAACTGTTCAAAAGAGGTGAAGCCTCCCAATTCCTGCCTTTTGGCGACGATTCTTTTGGCCAGGATTCGTCCGACGGCGGGAATGGAAGCAATTTCTTCTTCGCTCGCTTTGTTCAGGTCAAGTTTTCCGGTTGCGGCAGTTTCTGTTTCTGTCCCGGAAACTGGTGGAGTTTGTGTTGCCGCTGTCTGTAGTTCCGCGGCGGTTGGTTCGGTCCGGGCGGTTTGCGGACGGTGCCCGGCGGGTTTGGTTTGGGCGGCTTTCGGACGGTGCCCCGCCGGTTCTGTCCGATCGGTTTGGGGACGGTGCCCTGCCGTTTTTCCCGGCTCCGCTGATGCTTCCGGCTCAGGTCCTTCTTTCGGAGTTGTTGTTTTTTCCGGGCCGGTTGTTTTTATTGGGCTTGCCGTTTCTTTCCGCTCCGGCCTGTCTTCCCGAGGAGGAGTTTGCGCATCGGCTTGACCGTTTGTCACAGTCCGGACGCCCGGCTGTTGTTCGCTGTCAAATCGCAGGGAATGGCTTGTCTCCGCATTTGCCGGTTGTTCTTGCGCCGGAGTGGTTTCCATATTTTTCCGGAATGGCGCGCCGTATTGCGCGGATGTATTCGTCGCGGCATATTCTGTGGTTGATGCATGGTTCATATATTTGCTTCTTATTTGTTCGCGGATGGTGCGGAGTTGCTCCTTTTCTATTTCTTCTTTTACGTCTAATTCGATCAAATAAAGCGGGCGGATTTTCAAAGCGTGTATGGATGATACGGCCCAAACTGCGATGCCTATCGCCGCCATGATATCATCGGATGGCACAATAAATGCGATGATGACCGGGATCAGATAGGCGATGCTGTAAAGTGCCCATCTTTTATTGTTCAATTTTATACCGATATACAGAAAGGCGACAAAACCTAGCAATCCCAATGATAAAACGGGGAATAAGACCCAAAAGCTGTTTCTCATTTCCCATTCTTTGCCCCGGTTGGTGTACAGTTTCACTTTTTTCCCTCCTTGCAAGCGTTGAAGCGCGTCTTTTGTTGTCCGGCTTTTTTATTAGTGATCGGCTGGAGTGTCCGGCCGTTGTTGTTTGGCTGATTTTTTTGTGCGGCCAACAGTTGATGTCCTGTCCGGCTTCTTTATGTCCGGATGGATGGTTGCCGGTTTTTTATGTGCGCCTGGTACCTGTATTGTCCGCACTGCCCGTCATCTGTTTCTACGCCCGGTTTTGCGGAAAGATTCAATTTTTTCTTGTCTTTGAGGCGCCAAGGTTGCGCAGCATTTCGATGTGGAACGGCGCGGCCATTCCGTTGGCCGTTATCGTTCCGTCCGGGCGGATGCGGATTTCCAGTTTGTTTCCGGCGGACATAAGTTTGTTGGCCAGCGGTTTATAAAAATCGGTCAAAAACCGATATTGTTGATTTTTCGAACCGATCCACGGGCGGCTGAGATCGTGGAGGCTTTTTATGTACGGCCCGTCGATCAACAGATCCGTCTGATTTAAGAGTGCGTGCCAGTCCGTGTTTTTAGCATTTGTTAAATGTTCATATTCATAACCGGTAAAGGTCACAACGGACAATCCCAATTTTCGCACGCGGGACGCGAGGATGCTCAACGGTCCGGCCTGGGCGAACGGTTCCCCGCCCATCAGGGTGATCCCCTCAAGTTCGGGAGTGCTCTCAAGAACCGATTTGATGTCGTCAAAAATCATGTCGACGCTTATTACTTTACCCCCGGAAAAAGACCAAGTGTGCGGATTGAAGCATCCTTCACAGCGGATCGGGCACCCCTGCATCCAAATGCAGTACCGCAATCCCGGCCCTTCCACCCGTGTTTTCTTCACAATTCGCGAAACCCTGATCGACGGCATCCCGCCTCAACCTCCATTTCACTTTATATTTTATCAAAACAACAACCCACTCACCACGCAAGAATGGGACACGGGGACAGGTTCAGTGTCCCGGCCGTTGGTGGTGGGACACGGGTGGGACACCGGGTGGGACATGGGGACAGGTTCGTTGTCCCAAGGAGGAAACCGGGCCGGATTGGCAGTTTTCCTGACCGGTTAACGAGAAAACGAGAAGATTCGCTGCTCCGGGCATGAATTACGTGGTCGGTAAGCGCGCTGATAGAGTTGGATTTCAATGCCAGGGGTTTTTGATGCAACTTTTAACCAAGTATATTTGTTATTTTTTAAAGAGATCCGTGGGTGATTTACATCACCGTATTGGCGAATTTTCCAGATTTTCCGGCGAGTTTTTTAAAATACTGGCGATTTTTCAAGAAATACTGGCGAATTTTCAAAAATATTGGCGAAAACCTCAATTTTACTGGCGAAAATTCAGGAAAAAATAGGAAGAGGTTGTCTTAAAGACAACCTCTTCCGATTTTCAAAAATTTTCGGGAGTTTGTCCGTTGCTATGAGGCGGGAACGGAAGGAGAGAGGTACTTTCATGGAAGGACAGATGCTCCGGGTCTCATTAGATGAATAGGTATTTTTTATTGGAATGTATTCCGAATTTTTAAAATACGTATAGTATCGCAAATTAGACGCATAGAACCGGGAAATAGACGCATAAAAAGTTCATTTAGACGCATAGCCTCCCAATCTAGACGTATAGAAGGGAAAAAATAGAAAAAGACTGGTGACAAGGGTTCCTTTTCCAGTTCAATGGGCTCAGTTTTTCAAAAAAGAGCAAGGTAGAATCCAATCATTTGGGAAAATCCTTCGCCTTTTTGCGAAAAACGGCGGTTTTATAGTCCAAAAAGTATCGGAGTAATCATTGAAGGGGGGGTCGAAGAAAAGGGGGGATTAAACGGCAGGGGATTTGTTGTAACCGGGACAGATGGAGCAGTCACACAGGATGAAACAAGGAACGCCTGCCGGTTTCGGCAGGCGTCGATTACAGACGAAACAGACATAGATGCTCTCCCTTTGTTCTACGTACAAAATAAAAGGAAGAGTAAAAAAGGCTTCTCTGTTCCGCCGCGACAAATGGCAATTGGAGGGACACAGCTTTTCCCTCCATCGCAAAATGGGAATAACTGGCTGGGACAGCAAACCTGTCCCCTTGTCCCAACTGGCTGGGACAACGAACCTGTCCCCCTGTCCCGCTGCTGGGGAAGTGTCAGCGGAGGAGTTTTTCCAGGTGTTTGATGGTTGGGGTGAGGTTGGCGTAGAAGTATGCTTCGCGGAGGCGCCGGGCCGGTTCGCTGTCCCGCAAATAGCCGGCGCTGCCGTTATGAAGCATGGCCGCCTGAACTGCGTCCAATGTTAAGTATGCTGTATCAAGGCGTAACTCCGCCGCTTTTCTCCAGTCCAGCGGTTCGTCCGCGAGGAGATTTTCCAGTCTTGCCCGCAAGCCGTCCAGCGCCGCCCGCAGTTCTTCCGGCTGCTTTTTCAAATAGCGGTTGCAGCCGTTTTGTCTCTGGCGCGCTTTTTCAATGGCCGCAATCGAGGCTTCAACCACGCCGAAGCCAATCGGAATTTGATAAGTGACAAAAGCCGGCCGGATTTGTTCGACAAAGCGGGCGGCATTTTCCGACAACACCCACTCAGCAGGGACAAAAATATCATCAAACTGGCAGGTGTAGGTGGCGCTTCCGTTCGCCGCAAAAAATTCCGTTCTTTGTCTCTTTTTCAACCCGTTTATGCTGAAGGGGAGCATGGCCATGATTTCCCCGCCGCTGTCAGTCCGGGCAATGACGCCGAACCAATGGTTTTGGCAAAGATTTGAAACGGCCGGCAGCGTGCCGGAAAAAATGTACCCTCCGCTTACGGGCTTTGCGCGCAAACGCAATTCTTCAAGTCCGGCATAATATTTCATCGCGTTCGAAAGCCCGGTTGCCCCGAGAACGGCCCCTTTCTCCAACAATGGCAACAGTTTCGCTTTCAACACCGCATTCTCCGTCGCGCGCACATAAGTAAGCCCGGCGAGATGGCACCAGAGGCAAAAAGCGGTCGTCATGCAGACTTTGGCCGTTTCCTCCACAGCGGAAAGCTCTGCAAGCAGGCGTTCCCGCGCTGTTTTTCCCTCCGATAAAAAAATTCCTTCCTCCCCGAGTCTTTTCAAATAATTTTTCGCGTAAAAGGCCTCGCTGTCTATCTTCCTCACAAACGGCTTCAATTCTTTTTCGATGATTTTCTCCAGGTCCGGCTTCAATCCAGCTGTCCGTCCCCCCATCGTCGGCACCTCCGTACGCATTTTAATATTTATTAATCATAGTTGTTTACTTGGTTTATGGTCATTTTAAGATACCGCGTTGAAAAAATCAACCATACTTTTTGAAAAATTACAAAAATTAACGCGGGTTATTTCTTCCCCCGGCATCTCGCCAGCAACCATTTATTCAGCGCGCACCCGGGGCGTCTGGCCAGTTTTTAAAAAAACCGCCAATATGCCCGAGAGAACGGCAAGTTTTAAAATTTGCCAATATGCCCGGGAGAATCGCATGTTTCATAATCCGCCAATATGCCCGAGCTAACGGCATGTTTCAAGAATCGCCAATAAGCCCGAAAGAACCGCATGTTTAAAAACCCGGCCTAAGCCCGGGGAAAGGACTGATTACAAAAAATAGAAAATACCATAGGCTGTCGTTTTCACCGGCCCAATCTAGACTGAAAAACCCAAAGACTGCTACAAAAAAGACCATGGCCGGAGTTTGGCACCCCGGTCGCATGATCCCGCAATCCGGCAAACTATTTTTCTGTCAGAACTTCCGTGATCGAATCGATCGGCGCCTTGACGGCTTCGCGGGCCCGCTTGACGGCCGCTTCATCGGGCGCATTGTAAAAGCAGAGGCATTTTGTCAAATCTTCGCAGACATACGTCCGGGAGAAAGTGACTTCGGGTACTTCTTCATAATGGACGGAATTTTTCTTTTTTCTCTCCAAATAATCTTCCATCGTCAAATGCTCGGGAATATTCCATTCCACCACGTAATTGACGGTTTCGTTCCTTTTCTTCACTTCCTCCAGGTCTTTGCCGATGAGGCGCACTTCTTTGACGAGCTGAACGGGAATGTTGTTTTCCCTTAAAACGTTTGCTGCGGCGCTTTGCCCGTCGGCTTCAACAATGAAAAATGCCCGCGAAAAATCATGGGCCGCTTGCAGTTCGACGAGTGCGGCGCCTGCTTTTTGCAAAGCCCCTTGAAGTTCCTGCGTCTTTTGCTGCAATTCTTCTTTCGTGGCAACAAGCGATTTTAAAGATGATTCAATTAAATAAAGTCCCATTTCTTCCCAACCCCTTTTTTGTTTTAAGGTTATTTTATTCTACTAAGTTCAAAAAATCAACTCAGTAATTTTTATTTTTTATCAGAGTTCAAAAAATCAACCCGGTAGTTTTTTTATGGTAAAATAAAGCCAACGACCCGGGAGGGATTTTTATGAAAGCGAGATACAACTTGCCCTGCAATATCGCACAGTCGCTGAACATCATCGGCGACCGGTGGACGCTGTTGATCATTCATGAAATTTTCGTCGGCCGCACTCTTTTCAGCGAGATTAAAAACGCCCTGACAGGGATTTCGTCCAATCTTTTGGCGGATCGTTTGAAGTACTTGGAAGAGGAGGGGCTCATCAAATCGGAGCTGTATTCGCGGCATCCGCCCCGCTACCGCTATACGCTGACGGAGAGCGGCGAGGCGCTGGAACATGTGTTCAACGCGTTGATTTTATGGGGGCATGACCATTTGAAAAAATGTTACAAAAAGCTCGTTGATGCGGAAACGGGAAAAGAGGTGGAAATCGGCTATTACATAAAGGAGACAGGCGAGCGGGCCGGGAAGGTCGTGCCCGTTCCGGTGGAAGAAGGAGAGAAAGCCCTGGAAGACAGGGTGAAGGAGGGGCAATAAAAAAGACGCCTGTCCGAGTCTGATTGCTGCCCCCGACGCAGCGGGAAAATCAACAGCCGTCCCTCCGGTTCCGCCAAAAATGGCTCACCGTGAAGCGAAATCACGGTGAGCTTCTTTCATCAAACGTGTCTCTTTCGTCAAACCCATCGTGAACCTTTTTGGGTAATTCTTTTCTTATTCAGGAAAACTCCCCCGAAATTGGCGCAAGCCCTTTAGGAAAATCCTCCCAAAATCATCGCAAGCCTCTTTTCATATTCAGGAAAATCCTCCCGCAATCCGGCACAAGCTTCTTTAGTCAAAATACACCGCGAATCTTATTGGTTATTTTTGTAAATCGGGCGCATTCTTTATAAGGGGAAAATCCTCTCAAAATCCGGATCATTCTTAATCACTAGCTCGAAATTCAGCGCATTCTTTTAAAAAATTTAAGAAAGACGCCAAGAATCATCACGGGACCGGACTTTTAAACAATTTCCTAAATATTTTTAAAAATCCTCTCAAAATTCAGTTGAAAAATTCAACAAAGTATCATAAAATTACTTACATCTAAAACACACCATTCTTATCGGAATTATTAAAAAACAACCCGACAAAAAATAAAAAAAAGAGGTGCGGGGGATGGGAAACGAACAGCCGACCATCATCCAACTAAAAAGGGTATGCAAAAGCTTCACAAACAAAAACGGCCAAATGCCGGTTTTAGAAAACACCTCCCTCGAAATCAAACGGGGAGAACTCATCGCCATATTGGGCGAAAGCGGCTGCGGAAAAAGCACCCTCCTCAATATCATCGGCGGTTTCGAACAACCGGATGGGGGAGAGGTGCTTCTCAACGGCCGGCCTGTCAAAGAACCGACCAGACGCTGCATGATGCTGTTTCAAAATTACGGTCTCCTTCCGTGGCGGACGGTTCGGAAAAACATCGAACTTGCTCTGGAACATCTGAACCTGACCAAAGCGGAAAAGAAAACCTGTGTCGACTGTCATCTGAAGCTTGTCGGCCTTGAGGGGGCGGAAGACCTCTACCCCCACGAACTTTCCGGCGGGATGCAGCAGCGCGTCGCCATCGCGCGGGCGTTCGCCGCCAATCCGGAAGTCATTCTCATGGATGAGCCGTTTGCGGCGCTCGACACGTTCAACCGCTACCACTTGCAAAACGAATTGCTGTCGATTCAATCCCGGGAAAAAACGACCGTCGTCCTCGTTACCCACGACATTGACGAAGCGATTTATCTTTCGGACCGGATCATCATCCTGCGCCCCAATCCGGGCCGCATCCACAAAGAAATCGCCATCCGCCTGCCGAAACCGCGCCGGCGCAGCGGCAGCGATTTTCAGTATTACCGGAACTTGATTTTCAAAGAATTTCCTTTTGACAGGGAAGAGCACGTGCTCGAGTTCCACATTTAGGCAAAGGGGGCAAAAAACCATGAAAAGAGCAAAACTGGCGGGATTTGGCTTATTTTTTTCCATCATCATCTTCACCTTGCTCGGCTGCACGGCTGAAAAACCAGACGGCAAACGGACGGTAAAGATCGGGTATTTGCCGATTACCCACGCGATGCCGTTGTTTGTGGAAAAAGAGTTGGGCGGGTACGATTTTGAGTTTGAGCTCATCCAGTTCGGTTCGTGGCCGGAACTGATGGACGCCCTCAACACGGGGAGAATTGACGGCGCCTCGGTTCTCATCACCCTGGCGATGAAGGCGAAGGAGCAGGGGATTGATCTGAAGGCGGTCGCCCTCGGGCACCGGGACGGGAACGTTGTCGTGACGGCGAAAGAGATTGAAAGAGTGGAAGATTTGCAGGGAAAAACGTTTGCCATTCCCCATAAATTTTCCACCCACAACATTCTTCTGTACAAAATGCTGACACAGCACGGCTTGGAATACGAAGACATCCGAGTCGTGGAGATGCCGCCCGCGGAAATGCCGGCCGCCCTGTCGGAAGGACGCATCGCCGGCTATATCGTTGCCGAACCGTTCGGAGCGGTCTCCGTCGCCGCCGGCAAAGGCAAAGTGCTCTTTCAAGACCGGGACATCTGGCCGGATTCCATCGACTGCGCCCTTGTGCTGAGAGGCGATTTTATTGAAAAAAACCGGCCAATTGCCGAAGAGTTGGTCCGTTTTTACGCAAGGGCGGGTGATAAAGCCCAAGAGAAAGACCGCCATGTGGCGGAGATGGCCTCAAAATATATGAAGACAAACAAGCAAGTGTTGGATTTATCGTTACAATGGATTCAATTCGACGATTTGCAAATCGACAAAGAAGACTACGAAGAACTGTGGAACACCTTGCTGGAAATGGAACTCATCGAACACCCACCCTCATACCACGACTTCATCGACCCCACCCTCATCACGGGGTGGGACATGGGGACAGGTTCGGTGTCCCACTTTGACGCGGCGGGACAAGGGGACAGGTTAGCTGTCCCATTTTTAGAAAAGTTAGAAAAGTAGTGATGAGAGATGAAGATGGCAAAGGGAAAACAGTTGTTGCAAATGGTGGCAGGGTTTGCGGTGCTGATTACTGTGTGGCAGATGATTGTTGTTTTGGGGGATTATGAGGCGGCGCTGTTTCCCGGCCCGCTGCAAGTGTGGGAGGGAATGGTTTCGCTCGTCCGGGACGGAACGCTGTTTGTTCACATCCGGGTCAGTTTGCTTCGGTTTGTAATCGGCTACGTTTCGGCCGTTGTTTGTGCGGTTTTGCTGGGGCTTGTGCTCGGGCGGCTGCCGTTTTTGTGGGGAATGATCGATCCGATTGTCCAGGTTTTGCGGCCCGTGTCGCCGATTGCCTGGGCTCCGTTTATTGTGTTGTGGTTCGGGATCGGCGATATTCCGGCAATTGTCGTGATTTTTATCGCCGCCTTTTTCCCGGTGTTGCTGACGACGGTGTCCGCCGTGAGGAAAGTGGAGCCCATTTATTTAAAAGTGGCCCGCAATTTTGAGATCAAAGGAGTGGCGCTGCTTTGGAAAATCATATTTCCGGCCGCCTTTCCGGTCATTGCCAACGGGTTACACATCGCCGTTGGAACGGCATGGATCTTCCTCGTTTCCGGGGAAATGATTGGCACCCAATCCGGTCTCGGCTACTTAATCGTCGACGCCCGAAACTCCATGCGTCTCGATCTTGTCATCGCCGGCATCATCACGATCGGCTTTACCGGCTTGTTGCTGGACAAACTTGTCCGGATCTTGACTCGTGGGGCAAGGAGACAAGTTTAAGGCATTGAAAAACCGGACAGAACATGCCCAAACCGGATTAACTCATATACAGGAAGATAACGGGGTTCCCGGGAAATACTTCGCTTTTGTTATATGTTTCAATTTCTTCAGGCATGGACAGGTTCAAAGTTTGAGCGGGCCAATTTTGTCCCGGTCAGGCTTGGCATGGTGGTCCGAGGGGACAGGCTGAGACATCATATGGAGACGATTTCGGTGTTCCATCCACAACGTAACGGTTGTTTTTTTGAGTGGAGCCAAGATTTTTGGCTCTTTCTAATGGAAAAGAAAAATAATCAGCCAGTTTTACAATAAACAACACTTTTGGTTTAAAACGAGTAAGTCTGAACGTTCTTCCCAAAAACATTGTCAAGGGATTTTTAAAAGCGTGATGACAGGAGTTGACCCAAAGCGGAATCACAACCGCAAATCATGGTAGGCCACATCAAAAAATATCAAGAATGATAGTCCACACCAAAAAATATCTAACTTGGAATAAAACCGGAGGAATTTCTGACCTTTTTTATCCCGATTCGCCGACCATCCACTTCACGGGCATCTGAGAAAATTATAAATACTCTCTGCTTTTCACCAACAAAGGAAAAAGCGCACCTTTCATATCATCATTCAGCCCGGGAAAAAACGCAGCGCCATAAAATCCCAGATTTAACAAACAAATGACCGCTCGGACAATTGTTTCTCTTCCGCGCCGCTAAGAGCTCCAAATTATTACCCGTCAAAAGCAACCTTTATTCCCCGGGCCCACGCTTTAGTAAATAATCCCTTGGCTCCGCCAAAACCCCCGTAACAAAAAATCCCCCGCGTTCGCCTTCCCGAAGCGGCAGAACGCAAGGGATCCCATGGTAAAGAGCTGATAAGAGTGGTTAGGAGGATGGTATTTGCAAACTGTCCAGGAGAACGAATGAATAGGGCAGATCAGGGCAAGACCGCCAACGCCTACCTATCAAAAATTTATTGATAACGGGTTCCGGAGCCCGTCCCCGGCAACCCGGTTTCCTCACCAAAAGCTGGTTCCGTCCAAGCTCTTCGCTTCAAAGCGGCTCATCCCCGCTCTTCATTCAGAACCCGTCTTTCATCCAGACCCCGGTCCATTGGGGCAGTTATCCGGAACCGCTTCAACCTGGTTTCATCAACCCTACTTCTTCTATACTTTTACAATGCTTTTTCCACTTGGCTGATCATCTCAGAAACAGAGATGAGCCCTCCGCCGGACAGATACCAGTAATTCGCATCCAGATAAATAATTTTGTCGTTCTTATAAGCATTCGTGTTTTTCACAAGAGTCGTTTCAACAATTTGCTCGGCAGATGCCTGTCCGCCCACGACCGCACCGCGGTCAATTACAAACAAGAAGTCAGGGTTGACATCGGCAATGTACTCCGGAGATACGTTTTGTCCGTGAGTGGAAGCTTCGATTTTTTCATCCGCAGGAGTCAAGCCGAATTCGTCATGAATGAGTCCGAAACGGGAACCCGGCCCGTAGGCGCTGATGTTTCCTTCATTCGCCAAAATCACAAGCGCCTTTCCGTCCGTTTCTTCTGCTCTTTTCTTCAAAGCGGCCACTCTGTCTTCGATGCTTTTCAATTCTTTTTCCATTTCATCTTCCTTGCCGAAAATTTGCCCAAGCTTTTTCATGTTGTCTTTAAAAGATTCCATGTAATTCGTAACATCGACGCCCATGAAAATCGTCGGGCCTAATTTTTTGAACTCATCAAACAGTTCCATTTGCCGTGTGGAAATAATGATCAAATCCGGTTCAATTTCAGCGATTTTTTCAAAATCGGGTTCTTTCAAGCTGCCCACATTTTTATACTTGCTGCCGTCCTTGTATTTTGACAAATACTCCGGAACGGACGCTTGCGGAAGTGCGGTTACTTCAATGCCCAATTTGTCGAGCGAATCGAGAATCCCAAAGTCAAAAACAACAATTTTTTCCGGGTTTTTCTTCACTACTGTTTCGCCCAATTGATGGGTGATTTTAATCGTTTCCGTTTCCTTTGCTTTGTCTCTATCCTGGTCCGCCGCTTTGTCCGTTTCCCCGGAGCCGCAGCCTGCCGCAAAAACCGCAATGATGGCTATGATAAGAAAAGCAAACAACTTCTTGCGCATGTATGTTCACCTCATGAATTTTTATATTTATGATTTTGATGTTTGAGAAAAGGGGCCAACAGCCCGCGTGCTCACCCGGCCCTGAGATGACGCGCGCTCCCGGCTGTTTGCCGCGCTTTCCCCAAATCATCAAAGGGGAATCCAGCTTGACACCATTTTCAAATGAAGAATGAATAAGAAAGAGAATCATTCTCAACTATATTTTTAAAAAATCCTCACCGTAAGGAACGGAATCAGAAAACTAAGTAAATTTCAAATCCTGGACATGCCTACAAAATAGCCAACTTGCAATAATCCTTGTAATCCTCTAAATCTCAAAAACCCTTAAATAAACAGGTTATTTGAAATTCTCAAAAAGCTTGAAGCAAAAGCATCTATCCGCAAAAATTTTCCATGAGCTGCAAACAGCATTCATGGAAAAAAGGAGGTAAAATATGGCGTCAGGAAAAGAAATTTATCTAATTGAGAATCATTCTCTATTAAAAATGATAACGATTATCATTATCGTTTGTCAACACCTTTTTTTAATTTTTTTGGGGTTAGTAGGTTATGGGGATAAGCAATGGCGGGGGCATGGGTGTTCCATTGGAACAGGTCCAGCGTATCGCCAAAAAATTCCTTGAAAAAAGAAGTTTCAGAAGACCTGATTTAAAGAGTCTTCAGGCAACTATTCGGCGGAAACCGGCAATTTGAAAATTCTCCGCAAAAGAGAATTTATGGGTTTTTATATAAAAACAGCGATTGCACTTTGACATGAGGTTTGCAAGAAATTACCCGCATTTCTTTCCTCAGACGAATTCACTGTCATTACCCGAACATTAGGTGATATGTACAAGGTCCTATCGATTTTTATCCAATGCCTGAAAAAATGCACAGGAATATACAAGTGCATCACAGTATCGGTTTTCCGCACGATGCGAAAAAAATGTGCGGGAATGATAACTCTGCGCTCTCCTGGCATCGACTTGATGGAATAGGTTCAATAATCGAATCCCGTTGCCTCCGGTTGTAATAATTTCCTGAATTGATATTATATAAATATAATATTGACCGCTTTTTAAAAATCGGGATACATGCCGTTTGTCCTGTTTTTCAACGGCAAGCACCCGCGAAACCGTCGCTATTATCTGCTGCAAGTCTATGTATCTTTGCAAAAACTACCTTTCATCAGGAGGTTATTATGTATAAACTCATAGGAATCGATATTGATGGAACATTGTTAAACGATAAGCATGAAGTCACTCCCGAAGTGTGTGAAGCGATTGAAGAGGCAAAAAAGCAGGGCGTAAAAATTGTACTGTGCACCGGACGGGCGATCAGCGGGGTAAGACAGTACGTCAAGAAACTGGGCCTAAACGGAGAGGACGATTTTGTGGCCGCTTTTAACGGCGGAATTGTGCAAAGAACGTCCAATGAGGAAACAGTTGTGAAAATACCGATGAAGTTTGACGATATAAAAAAGATCCATCAGTTGAGCCGGAAACTCGGCGTCTCCATGAACGTATTCGACGAATCAAAAATGTACACACTAAACAAAGAGATTAACAGATACACCGTTTTGGACGCCTATCTGCTGCAAATCGATTTTGCCTACCGTACGCTGGAGGAACTCTCTGAGGACATGACGTTTTTGAAGGTAGTGTTCGTCGATGAACCGGAACGGCTTGCCAAGGCCATTGATTCCATTCCCCGCGAGTTTTGGGAAAATTATGCGATGGTAAAAAGCGCCCCGTTCTACTTTGAATTTCTCCATCCGGAAGCGAGCAAAGGAAACGCCGTCCGTAAAATTGCCGAAATGCTCGGCATCAAACGGGAGGAAGTCATGTGCATCGGGGACAGCGGCAACGACCTGTCCATGATTCAATACGCGGGACTCGGCGTGGCAATGGAAAATGCCATGGATGTTCTGAAAAAACACGCCGATTACATTACCCTTTCTAACAATGAATCCGGCGTTGCCCACGCGATTCGTAAATTCATCCTGGAAAAAGACTAGTTTTTATAGACAGTGTCCCCGCCCGTTTCAGGAAAGCCCCTTTTTGTACATTTTTTGGAAAACTTACAACATACAACATTGGCTGCAAAATCGACGGGTTCGGGCCGATGAAACTGAAGTCGGAGTTTGTCAAGAAAATATAAGCGGCATCTGACGTCTGAGAGACGCCGGAAACGCGGGCAGGTGGAGAAAAATTTTCCGCTTGCCTGTTTTTGTTTCCGGGGATTGTTTCTTAATGACCGTCGCTTAATGTTACGAGATTGTCATTGTTTTTGCCGGAAAAGATCAAAATTTATTTGCACATTTATATGCGTTTCTTTATTCGCCGATTGCATTGTAAACTTTATATGAATTAATCATTAAAATTATCCAAAATTTCATAAAATAAATAATATTATGTTGAAAAAATTTTTTTATGATGCTATATTCGTTGATGTGAGAGGGGAAAGCCTACAGGGAGGCAATAATATGGTTTTGAAAAGCAGAAAGTTAGCTAGTCCATTATTTTTGCTGTTATTAGCAGGAGCATCATTTTTTGCAGTCACGTTTGCAGCTTCAAATATCAACTTCTTAATTGCTAATTTAGGGCTTAAAACGTACCAAGCTGAACGTGTTGCCGACTTTATTATGGCAGGATCCACAGTTGCAACAATAATTGGGGTGTTAGGTGCAGCATCTGGTTTAGGATTACTTATTGCAGGTTCCATTGGTACGTTGAGAGCTATTGCTAAAAACCAGGGCAGAAGAGCCCTTGTAAATTTTTAAAATACAAAAAAATCGGTCTATCCCCTCTCATCATGCAAAGGATGGGTGTTATGCGAATACCTTTATTATATGAAAAAATATACATTCGGAAAAAAATTGATGAATACTCTTTACCTTGGTGGTTGGAAAAAATTATTTATATTTTGATGATTATAAAATTCCTTGTGATCTATCCGTTTATCGGTCTTTTTTTCTATATTCTTA
>CALKIU010000097.1 GCA_937995745.1 uncultured Bacillaceae bacterium
CCCCATGTCCCACCCATATCCCTTTCTGTATAAAATTTTTCCGGTATGGAAAAATATCCATGTAAAAAAGGAGGAGGTATAGTTGTTATGGCATTGATCCCTTATGATCCTTTCCGGCAGTTGGGAAATATGAGAAGGGAGTTTGACAGATTTTTCAGCGATTTCCCGTTTCCTTTTCAAAGCGATACGAATTTCGGCGTTGTCAGGACGGATATTTATGAAACGGATAATGAGATTATCGTTCAATGCGATATTCCCGGATTGGAGAAGAAAGAAGATGTCCACATCGATATTGAAAACAATACCTTGAACATTAGCGGAACCATCAAACGGGCAAATGAAATCAAGGATGAACGAATGTTTAGAAAGGAGCGCTTTGAAGGACGGTTTCACAGAAGCATCCCCCTTCCTTCAGCCGTATCCCATGAGGGAGTAAAGGCTTCTTATAAAAACGGCGTTCTTGAAGTGCGGATTCCAAAGTTGGCCAACCATAACCGAAAAAGAATCGAAGTCGATTTTCATTAAAAAGGGCCGGAGAGAACCGGACGGGCGGTCTCTCCGGTTATTTGCGTTGGCGGCGGCACCCTCAGCGGTCCGGCTGCCGCTTTTTTTCAACCACCGCTTTAAACCGCAATGCACAGACGTTTTGTGCGAATCATCATCATTTGCGCCTGCGGGTTTTGAGTTAACGAATGTTTGGATGAAACTGTTATTTGCCGCCGGATATTTTTTGTTATAATTTGTTGGTACGGGATGGGGCCGTTGCGTCACGAAAGCGGTTTTACAATTCTTGCACCCGTCTGCTGGATGGCTGTTTTTTCTAAAAAGCTTGTTCGGGGAATGGGGTTCGTTTTTTTATCGTTTTTGCCAAAAAGTAAAATGATTTGGACAGACGCCGCCAGTTACCGGATGCGGACATTATTTCGTGGAGCGTCGCCGCTCGGGAGGTTTCGTTATGATGAACATCCGCAATGTAAAAATGGAAGATTTGGAACAATTGATTGATATTGAGCACTGTTGTTTCACGAAGGAGGAAGCTGCTTCAAGAGAGGCCTTTGTTCAGCGGATTCGATTGATTCCCGACAGTTTTTTCGTGGCGGAAAAGGAAGGACGGATTGTGGGTTTAGTTAATGGTCCTGTTATTGCAGAGCCATATATCACAGACGATTTATTCAAAAAAATTCAAGCCAATCCCCCTGTCGGCGGCCATCAAAGTATTCTGGGGCTGGCTGTTCATCCTGATTATCAAGGACAAGGCATAGGAAAAGCCCTTTTGTTCCGTTTGGAATCGGAAGCCAGGAACCGGCGCCGCAAAACGGTTACATTGACATGCAAGGAAGAATTGATTTCCTTTTATGAAGCGCTGGGCTACACCAATCAAGGCTTGTCAGGCTCACAGCATGCCGGTGTTCATTGGTTTAATATGGTGAAGGAGTTGGGTTAGAATAAAGAATTCAAGGTTCTTGTGAGAAAACGCGGGTTATGTGTGTGAGTTATTGCAAGGTTTTTGACAAAAGTACACCCATAATCGCTGTTTTAAAGGGCTTGTTTTGCTCATTGTCAATTAACTTCCTTGGAAAATAAACATTTTCAGTTCATGTGGACAAAGCAGTCTGAAAAAAGGTGTTCATTGTCCTCATGAAAGGTGTATAAAGACAAAAAAGCCTGGAAAAAGGAATCTTTGTCCGTCTTCATGAATGATTCAGGGAGACAAAAAATGCCTGAAAGAGTCGTTCGTTGTTCTCATGAGCGGTTTATGGAGATAAGGAGGGTCTGAAAAAGTCGTTCGCCGTCCTCATAAGCGGTTCGTAGAGACAAAGTTAACGCGAAAAAGCCGTTCACTGTCCCCATGAGTGTTCCAGGAAGACCATTCAGTTTAGTAAAAAGGCAGAAGCCGTCCCCATAATGAATTGAAAAAACAAAATCGCCGGGAAAAACGTCGGTTTTGCCTCCCGAATTTCCACAATACGCAAAAATGCGGCATGATAAAATGAAAAGGACTCTTTACTACCGAAAAGCTATGTAATATTTTCCTAGTTCAAAAGTTTTCAAGAACTGTATTCACCAACCTTGGATTTCATTTGAAATAAATGCACACTCACAAATCATCCCCACCTCGCCAATCACCGCGTAAAGAAAAAAGACGAATGTATAAAATCTTACTCTTACACAAGTTTTCCATATCACGGTTTCTCTGTATGCTTTTTGATGTTATTTTATCCCCTGCTGCCAAGCAGGACACAAAATCATCCGTTGTTCTTTGCAATAAGGGAAAAATTTCTTTTTTTATTAGTAGTTTGCCCTTTTCTCTGCTACTATAAATTTGGTAGTAGGGATGTAAGGGGGATGCTGTCTTGGCTGCAGAAGAAATGAAAAGCAGAGGAATTCAGTCCATTGAAACCGGAGTGCAAATTTTAAAGATTATAGCGGAGGCAGATAAGCCGCTTTCCATCTCGGAAATTGCGAAAATGTTGCAAACTTCCAAAAGCAAATTGCATCGTTATTTAGTCAGTTTTACGAAAACCGGAATTCTTGACAAAAGTCCGGATGCCAAATATACGCTGGGGACGGAACTCATCAGGCTGGGATTGAAGGCTTCCCAAAAATTAAGAATCACGGAAATCGCCGCTCCCCATTTAATTGAATTAAAGGAGAAACTGAATGAGACGGCGGCGTTGGCGATATGGGGAGAAAACGGCCCGTTTTTTGCCAGTTGGGAGCAAAGCAATTATCCGGTGAATATCGGCATCAAAGTGGCCACTGAAATCCGGATTACCACGAGTGCCACCGGATTGATTTTTGCCGCTTATCTTCCTGCAGAAGTAACGAAAAAATTAATTGAACAAGAGTTGACGAAAAATCCGTCAGCAGAAGAAAATTTCCTGCAGGGTGTCGAGTTTGTGAAAAAACATCAATATGCTTATGTTCAAGGAACTCTTCTTCCGGGAATAAACGGCATTTCGGCTCCGGTTTTCGATATGAACAATCAATTGGCTGCCGCCCTGACTTTGGTCGGTTTGGAAACCACATTGGATGTCCGCGAATCATCCGAAGAGGTCCGGTTATTAAAAGAAAAAGCCCGCCTCATTTCAGAATCACTCGGTTGGCAGGGCAGGTTTTAGAATTCGGGTAAAAAAGTCTGACATCCCTCCAGCTTGAAAAGGGGTCAACCGGAGGGCAAAAAAGCTTAAAATCGCGCCGGTATTACCGGGGTCGGCCGGCATGCAAAAAGAGGCGCACTTTTACAGCTGTCAGCGGCCATTTTAAAACGGCTGCATATTAATAATAATGAAAATTTTTAAAAGACATATTTTTTAATGAATAAAATTTGCTTGCGAACCGGCCAGGCTGCCTGTTGAGACTTATAAATCGCATCAAGCGTTCAGGCCCATAGCGTGGCTTATTTATTCAAAATATTCAGACGAAAAACCCGCCATTTGGCGGGTTTTTTCTTCCCTTTATGCTTTCTGATCGTGCTGGAGACTGAATGAAAGAATTGCATGCGGTTCTTGATGTGCGGTTAATTGACCGCGAATTCCTGATTGAAATGGGGCAGTACATATTTTGCCACCCGTTCCATTTGCTCCAGGGTTTCCCGGTGGGACAAGCCGCCGAAATCTATATAGAGGATCACTTCGTCGATTCCGGCTTTTTCGACATTTTTCAGCTTTTCTGTCACATATTCATGATCGCCGACAATGATGCTCTTATCGCTCAAGTCGCTCGTTGTCATCGCTTTCAGCTTTTCAACGATTTCCGCGAAATACCGGATATTAGGCGGCGCTTTTGAAGGATCGGACGGGAATGCCGGCACCAGACCGGTAAAGTATTTCAACATTCTCCGTTTTGCTCTTTCTGTTTCTTCTTTCGATTCCGTGATGCAGACAAAATAGGAACAGCTTGCTTTTTTGCCTGTATAGCCGTGTTGCTTGGAGAGGGTATGGAACGTATTGATGGCATTTTCCATTGTGCCGAACACCATATTGGCGGCAAAAGGCGCAAAGATGACGTTTTCGCCGATTTCCGCCGCCTTTTCAATGGTCGGTCTGCTGAAAGCGGCTACATAGATGGGCAGTTCTTTTTGGACGGGTTTCGGCGTCAATTCAACTTCCGGAAAGTTGAAAAATTCTCCCTTATGGGAAATTCTCCCGTACTTCCATGCCTTTTGGATGATCTCCAAACCTTCGAAAAAGATTTCCCGGCTTTTATAAAAATTGATTTCAAACACATCATATTCGCGCTTGTCATATCCCCGTCCGGCTGCAAAAATGGCCCTGCCGTTGCTTAACAGGTCGAGTAGCGCATATTCTTCGGCCAATCTGATCGGATGGCTGGCGGGAAGCAAAACCACACCCGGAGCCAGTTTAATTCGTTTTGTTTTTGCCGCAACATGAGAGAGAAGCATGGCGGGCGAAGGCAGGACGCCCAATGCGCTGAAGTGATGTTCCGGAACCCAAACAGAGTTAAAACCGAGTTCTTCCGCATAAACACATTGTTCAGCCAAATCCAAAATCATTTGATTCGGGTCTTTTCTTGTGTCCCCGTATTCGACCGGATTATCCGTCAATGTAAAATAACCAATTTTCATTTTCCTCCACCTCTTTGTCCGATAATGTTCGCAATCGGTAAACCATATTCACCACTGGTTTATTTTACCACGATCATACAGGAAATGGGTAAATTTGTAAATAATTTTTAGGAAATTTCTAAAAATTAACAAAAGTTTATTTACACGGTCATGATTTTTATTTATCATGTATTACAAGTAAAGACTGTACACATAGTGTTAATTATGTTTATTTTTTGCGAACGGAGAAAAAAGAACATTGGTTGAAAAGGGAAACGCTTTTTGTGCGGCCGGGCCGGGCGGGCCTGCCGATATAAGGAGGGATGACCTGTAACGTATATAAAAAAATACATGTGAAGGTATGGAACGTGTGCACTTGCGGGCATTGGGAGAAACGAATCAAACAGGGGGAAGGAAATGAGTGCCATTGATTTGCAGAGGGTCATTGATGGGGCGAAATTTAACCGCTTTCATGGATTGATTGTTTTTTGGTGCGCGTTTGTGATTATTTTTGACGGTTATGATCTTGTTATTTACGGCACTGTTCTACCTCAGTTGATGAATGAATGGGGCATGACTCCGGCTGAGGTAGGGTCTTTGGGAAGCGTCGCGCTCATTGGAATGATGATTGGATCGTTCATATTCGGTCCCCTCGCAGACAAAGTCGGCAGAAAGAATGTTATTTTGTTTTGCCTCGCCTTATTTAGCTTTTTTACCGGCATTATCGGTTTTTCAACAAACACGATGCAATTTGCCGTCTACCGTTTTATCAGCGGCCTGGGTTTGGGCGGTGTGATGCCCAACGCGATTGCACTGGTCACCGAATATGCTCCCAAAAAGCTTAAAAGCACGCTTGTATCCATTATGTTCAGCGGATACTCTGCGGGAGGGGTCATGGCCGCCGCGCTGGGATTATTGCTTATAGAGCCGTTCGGATGGAGAGCGTTGTTTTTCATAGGAGCGCTTCCGCTGCTGGTTCTTCCCTTCATGTATAAAACATTGCCGGAATCGCCGAATTATCTGTTAATAAATAACAAACAGGAGAAAATCGGAACAATTTTAACAAAAATTGAGCCCGCGTTTTCCGGCCGGAATGATTTTGTCTTCAAGCAGCCCGGCCATATTGAACGGGGCGTGCCGGTGGTGCAGCTTTTCAAAAATGGACGGGCCGGTAGCACGCTTCTTCTGTGGGTTGCTTTCTTCATGTGTTTGTTGATGATTTACGGCCTTAATACTTGGCTGCCGAAATTGTTTGACGGCGCCGGGCTTCCGGTCTCCGGTTTGGTATTTTTGCTCGCCATGAATCTCGGCGCCATTTTCGGCGCCATATTTGGCGGCAAATGGGCCGATATGTGGAGACCGAAACCGGTATTGTTAATTTTCTTTCTGACTGCCGCAGCTTCTTTGGCTTTGCTTGGGCTTGTAAAAAATTTGTTTTTACTCTATGTCTTGGTGGCCATTGCCGGGGCGACGACGATCGGCACTCAAATCATCTCCAATGCCTACACATCCCAGTATTACCCGGCGGAAATGCGTTCCAGCGGAGTCGGCTGGGCCCTCGGAGTCGGAAGGCTGTGTGCCATCGCCGGTCCGATTATCGGCGGGATTGCCCTTTCGTTCAGTCTGCCCTTTTATCAAAACTTTCTCGTCTTTGCCATTCCCGGCCTCGTCGGGGCAGCGGCTATGCTGTTTGTCCAAGAGAAGCACGCCCATTTCTTTGTCGAAGCAAAATTCCGTGTCAGGGTCAAGGAGAACATCGAGGTGTAAATCCGGTGATGGAGCCGATTTAGGGGCAGGTAGAATGTATTTCATCAAGGGCGGTCCGCGGGTGCTCAACTCCACATCCAGCGGGCGCGGCCCGTTTTTTTCTTGGCCCCGGTGAATAAGGTGACTAACGTTAAAATCTGCTCTTGACCTATTTTGTCTGCCTGTGTAATATTTTAGTTAATATAATTTTCGGTATATTCTGAAATTAAATCCAAAGAGACAAGCTGTTTTGCGGGCACGGGGGAAGGGATGACGGATGGAGAAACGGATTTCCGCATTTATGAGGAGAAAAAAACGGTTCATCTGCATTTTCTCGGCGGCAGCGTTCATCTTTTATTTTTCCCTCCCTTTATCATTGATTTTCTTTCCGGATGCAATGAACCGGCCGGGCGTCGTATTCGGGATGCCTTGGGCATGGGTGTATGCCCTTTTGCAGTTCCCGGCGATTTGGTTTTTAGTTTCGTTCTATCATTTTAAAGTCCGGCAACTGGAACGGATATTGGAAGGAATCAATGAGGAGGGGGAAAGGTGAATCCTGCCTATTTTCTGTTTCTTGTTTATATTATTGTTTGCACCTTGGTCATTACTTATTGGGCGGCAAAAAGAAGCAAGACAACGCCCCGCTTTTATGTGGCTTCCGGAAAATTGACCGGTTTTCAAAACGGTCTGGCCATCGCCGGGGATTTTATCAGTGCAGCGTCTTTCCTTGGCATCGCGGGCATGATTGCGCTCCGCGGGTATGACGGTTTTTTGTATTCCATCGGTTTTCTTGCATCTTATTTGTTTGTCCTGTTCTTGGTGGCGGAGCCGGTCCATCATTTGGGCAAATATTCGCTCGGCGATGTCATTTGTTCCCGGTTTCCGGGCAAAAAAATGAGGTTAATGACAGCCCTCAGCACTTTTATGATTTCCATCCTTTATATGATTCCCCAGCTCGTCGCATCGGGATTGCTCCTCCGCTTGCTTTTAGATATTGATTATACCATTTCCGTCCTCGTTATCGGCGGATTGATGACGATTTACGTCGTTTTGGGCGGAATGATTGCCACTTCATGGGTGCAAATTGTCAAAACCGTATTGCTAATGTCCGGGACGTTTTTCCTGACACTGATTACTTTGTCCTATTTCGGCTGGGACGTGAATAATTTAATGACAAAGGTAAAAACAAATACTCCGTTGGGCGGGGAGTTTTTTCTTCCCGGGCATTTGTTTGAGGATCCGGTCGAGCTTTTTTCCATGCAACTGGCATTGGTTTTTGGCACGGCGGGACTTCCCCACATTTTAGTCCGGCTGCTGACCGTGCGGAATGCGGTTGAAGTGCGCAGATCGCTCATCAGTTCCACATGGCTCATCGGCTCATTTTATTTGATGTCGCTTATTCTCGGCCTGGGAGCCGCGGCCCTTTTGGGGTACGACGCCCTCATGGCGGCGGATCGGACGGGGAATCTGGCCGCTCCCCTTTTGGCAAAGGCGGTCGGCGGGGATTTCTTGCTCGCCTTTGTGGCGGCGATCGCTTTCACGACGATTGTGGCGGTTGTCGCCGGTTTGGTGATCTCCTCGACGACGGCATTTTCGCATGACATATTTCATCATATTTTGAAAAAGGGTCAATCGACGGAAAAAGAGCAACTGAGAGCAGCGCGCATCTCCGCACTGGCCATTGGGATTATTTCCACTTTATTCTCATTGCGCCTGGAATCGATCAATGTCACCTTCCTTGTGTCCATGACCTTTATCGTCGCCGCTTCCAGCATTTTTCCCGTGCTTGTATTGACAATTTATTGGAAACGCTTTACGGAAACAGGGGCCATGACCGGCTTGGTTTTCGGTCTCGCCGCCTCGGTTCTGTTCGTCGTTTTGGGACCTTATATTATGAATCCGGAAGAGGGCTGGATTGCCAGGGAGGCAGTGTTTTCTTTATATAACCCCGGGATTATCACCATTCCGATCGGTTTTCTCGGGGCCTGGCTGGGCAGTGTTTTTTCATCAAACAAGATTCAATCGGAAGAAGAATTTAAGACGTTTTTCATCCGGGCACATACCGGCAAAAACAATTTCAGCAAGGCGCACACCGGCGGAAGTTCAAGGAGAGAGAGAACATGGAAGGCTTGACGATTACGTTGTTTGAACGATTGGGGCTGCTGTTGATCATGGCATTTGTCATGACACGGACGCCCGGTTTTAAGTCGCTGCTGTACCGGAAATACAGTGCCGGAATGTCTGTCGTTCATGCGGCTGTCTTGGGGTTGTTCGGGATCGTTTGTACTGTGATCGGCATTGTTATCTCAGAAGACGGTTCCATCAGTCACCGTTTAATTATTGCTCCTGTCCATGACGGCCAATTTATCGTCAGTTTGAGTCTTGTGGCCGTTGTCATTGCCGGCTTGCTCGGGGGACCGGCGCTCGGGGTGGGGGCGGGTTTTATTGCCGGAATGCATTTGTTTTTTCTCGGCGGTGACGGGGCATTTGCCAATGCCGTCTCCAACCCGCTGACCGGTTTATTGGCGGGGTTTACGGCCCGGTTTTTCTCCAACGAACGTGTCATTTCCCCGTTGAAAGCATTGTTCATCGGGGTATTTCCCCCGGTTTTGCATATGCAATTGCTGTTGATGATGAATACGAACCATGCGGGGATGGTTGCCGTTGTGGATAAAATCGGCTTTCCACTGGTCTTGACGATCAGTACGGCGACCGCCATTTTTACGGCGATGATCGGGATTGTCCTCAAGGAACAGGAAAATGAAGCGGCACTGGCTTCCGAGCAGGCTTTGACGATCGCCAAAGAGGCGCTGCCATATTTGAAAAAGGACTCGCTTTTGGACGTGGCCGCGGGTTTGGCTGAACTGTTGTACAGCCGCTTGAAATTGGCGGCGGTGTCAGTTACAGACAAGCACGAAGTTCTGGCCCATAAAGGAGTTGGCACTGAGCATCTCCGTTTCTTTTCCCCGGGGATGCTTCCCTTGGCGAAAAAGGCGGTGCAGACGAAACGGATGCAAGTGGCCTATTCAGGGGGGGATCTCTTGGGAAGCCGGCGGAAATGCCCGCTCGAAGGAGCCATTTTTATCCCGATCCTAAAAGATCAAGACGTGATTTTTCTGATTAACTTTTATTTCCGGAAAGCGGAGCATATCTCTCCGGTGGAAATCATGATGGCGCAAGGATTGGGACAATTTATTTCCTATCAACTTAACATGCTGGAGGCGGAAAAATTAAAAGCCCATATCCGCGATGCCGAACTGAGGAATCTGCAGGCGCAAATCAATCCGCATTTTCTGTTTAATACCCTCCAGCTCATCGCGGGGCTCATTCGCGAAAATCCGGACGCCGCCCGCCGGCTGACAATTAAGCTGGCCGGTTATATGCGGTTTAATTTGCGGCTTGTCTCCCGCTCATTGATTGAATTGGAAAAAGAGTGCGACCATGCGGAAGCATACACGGCCATCATTCAACAACGTTTTAAAGGCAGGATTCAAATCAGGTTTAAAAAACCGGAACATCTCCCTTCGACCATTTACATACCTCCGTCGACGATTCAGCCTTTAATCGAGAATTCCGTCCAACATGGTTTAAAACATGTGACGAACGGCGGAAAAATTGACGTTGTCGTTGAGAATGCAGAAGAGGGCGTCACCATTTCCGTGCGCGACAACGGAAAAGGCTTTCCCGTCCATTTGCTGCCGATTGTGACAAAAATGCCTTTGTCAAGCGAAACGGGGGGCATCGGTATTTACAATGTCAATCAACGTTTGGTGCAGCTTCTCGGCAGTGAAGCCGGGCTGCGCATCCGCAATCTGCCCGGCGGAGGCAGCGAGGTTAAGTTTTTTGTTCCGAAGTATGAACGACTAAAAGAAAAGAAGGTGATCGGATGACAGAAATCCGTGTGATGATAGCCGAAGATGAGATGATGGCGAGGAAAGAATTGCTCCATTTATTGGAAAGTGAGAGGGGAATCATTCACACTCCCCCTGCGGAGACCGGGGAACAGCTGATTGAATTGTATGCGAAGCACCGGCCCGATGTCATTTTTCTCGACATTGAAATGCCGGGATTTACCGGGATTGAAGCAGCGCGGCAAATTATGAGCGGGAATCCCGACCCGGCCCCGTTATTTGTCTTCACAACCGCTTACGATGATTATGCCCTTGATGCCTTTGATGTTGAAGCGGTGGACTATTTGCTCAAGCCGTATGAGGAGGAACGCTTCCGCCGGACGATGGCGCGGATCCGGAAAATCTTAGAGAACCGCCGGCAGGCCCATTCCCCCGAAGAATCAAACAGTGCAAGTCCGATAAAAAAATTGTTGATTGACGACGGGGAAAAGCTGGTCGTCGTTTCGCCGGAGTCGATTTATTATGCTGTCCCGAACAAAAGGCTTCTTGAAATCCACACCGAAGATAAAGTGATCAGAAGCAGGATGACTTTGCAGGAACTGGAGGAGAAGCTGAAAGGACATATGTTTTTCCGCGTCCACCGCAGCTACCTCGTCAATTTGAACCATGTCCTTGAAATTACGCCTTGGTTCAACGGTACGAGCAATTTAACGTTAAAAGACAAAAACCGGACAAGAATTCCCGTCAGCCGTTCGGCCAGTAAAATGATTCCGCAATTGTTCAAAAGCTAGGACAAACACCGCCAATCTTGAGTCTGTTTGGTTTTCCGGAGTATGTGAAATCATTCTTCGGTTGGCATAATATTTTTTTCAAAAGACCCTGTTTTCCCCGGAAGAACGGGTGAAAACAGGGTCTTCTTTTTGATAAAACCCTGAAACAGTTTTATTGTCGTTCATCCGCAAAATCGAACCGTTCAGACAAAAAAATGTACCGTTTAAACAATATCTGTTTCTCGATTTTTTTAAAGTCCATATAATTATCAGAAAATTCTAATCAACAAAAAGGGGGATGGTCCGTTATGGCTCAAAAGGAACTGATTGTGAACTTCGCACAATTGGAAAAAAAGCCTGATTATGTAGCGGTGGAAAACAGTTCGCGCTTTAAGGAGTTTTTAAACAGGAAAAAGAAGTTTATAGTGCCAATGACAGTGTTTTTCCTGATATTCTACTTTTTGTTGCCGATTCTGACATCTTATACGACTTTCTTGAACACTCCGGCAATCGGTGACATTTCTTGGGTTTGGCTGTTTGCTTTTGCACAATTTGTCATGGTTTGGGTGTTAAGTTCCATTTATGTAAGAAAAGCAAATTCCTACGATGATGAAGCGGAGGAAATTATAGACGAGTATTTAAGTTGAGGAGGGAATACTTGAATGGATGCAACGGTTATTGTTCTATTTCTGGCCATAGTCATACTTACATTGGTCGTTACTTATCTTGCAGCAAGAAATACAAAGTCGACCGGTGATTTTTACACTGCGGGCGGCGGTTTGACCGGCTGGCAAAATGGATTGGCCATTGCCGGGGACTATTTGTCGGCGGCATCGTTTCTCGGGATTGCCGGCATGATTGCGCTCCAAGGATTTGACGGCTTTTTCTACAGCATCGGCTTTTTGGTCGCTTATCTGGTAGTTTTGTTCCTGGTGGCGGAACCGCTCCGGAACTTGGGGAAATATACACTTGCCGATATGATCAACGCGCGGTTTGATGCGAGAAAAGTAAGGGGAGCGGCCGCGTTGAGCACGATTACGATCGTGTTTTTCTACATGATTGCCCAACTGGTCGGCGCCGGCGCGTTAATCCAGTTGTTGTTTGACATTCCTTATTGGATTGCCGTACTAATCGTCGGCGTGATGATGACCATTTACGTGTTGTTTGGAGGAATGCTGGCTACAAGCTGGGTGCAGATTATCAAAGCCGTTCTTTTGATGTTCGGAATGGTGGTCATGTCTTTCATCGTTCTGTGGAAGTTTAATTTTAATATCGGGGCCATGTTTACGGAAGTAAAAACGGCCACGAGCCACGGAGCAGCATACTTAAATCCGGGCATCAAGTATAAGGATCCTCTCGGAACATTGTCTTTAATGCTTGCTCTTGTTCTCGGTACCGCCGGTCTTCCCCATATTCTCATGCGCTTTTTCACGGTAAAAGATGCAAAGACGGCGAGAAAATCAGTTATTACGGCAACTTGGACGATCGGTATTTTCTATATTTTAACCTTATTCCTTGGCATGGGAGCGGCCATTTTTGTCGGTGAAGAAAAAATCCTTGCCGCCAACCCTGGCGGAAACATGGCTGCGCCGTTATTGGCCGAGGCGATTGGCGGAAATATTTTGTTCGCTCTGATTGCCGCCGTTGCTTTTGCGACGATTTTGGCCGTGGTGGCCGGGCTTGTATTGTCAGGAGCGTCGGCTTTTGCCCACGATATTTACGGACAAATCATCAAAAAGGGAAACATTTCCGAAAGAAAACAAATGGCGGCGGCGCGACTTGCGGCATTGGGTGTGTCCGTGGTATCCATCATCCTGTCATTGGGCGCCCAGTATTTGAACGTGGCGTTTCTTGTCTCGCTCGCTTTCTGCATCGCTGCCAGCGCCAATTTGCCGGTCATTTTATATACCGTCTATTGGCGGAGGTTCAATACAACCGGAGCCGTTTCTGCATTGTTGGCGGGGCTCATCTCCGCGCTGATCTTGGTTTCCATCAGCCCGAGCGTGTTTTCTCCGGTGGAAGGAGCGGCGCTGTTTGTAGGTGAACCGATCTTCCCGTGGGAAAACCCGGCACTCATTAGTGTGCCGATAGGATTTATCGCCGGTTATCTCGGCACCGTTCTTTCCAAAGAATACAATTATGAGCGCTTTGCGGAAGTATCTGTGCGTGCTCATACAGGATACAGGGAAAGAATGGAATAATCCAGGCGCAACGGCCTGATGAGGCGCAATAAGAATGAGGACAAATTTCCATTTGTTATTGGTATTTTATGACATTTAGCATATAATGAAAACGATGGAAAATATCCGGACTTCCCACTTCTTTCCCTTTTTTGTCGGCGCGGCTGCCCGGTGCCGGGCTTTTTGGCCACGGGCAGCTGTTGATGCATGATTTTTGGACCGTACCTTTGGTGCGGTCTTTTTTTTTGATAAAGGGAGCGCACGGGAATAAAAAACGGAGGAACGGATTCTTTCCGGATTGTTCACTGTGCCCCGTCTAAGGGCGAATAACGTTTATTAAAAATATAAGCGAAATAGACGGAAAGAGGGGACAGGAGAAAACGGGAGAAGGACGGTTCCATTGACAGTGTCCGGGTTATCTTTTTGCCTCTGGTTGGCGGATAAACAGGTTTCGCTATGAATGAAGGCCTTTTTGCCTGATGAAAAAGTGTTAAAACTGTTTGAAAAAATGTTGAGATAAATAAGGTTCAAAGGCAGGAATTTTTTTGCAGATTGAACTTCATAAGATATTTTCCAAAAAATAATTTATTTTGGCAATAAATCTGCGGAAACTATTTCTTTCTGGCGGATGTTGCAAAAAATATACAAACTTGGCTTTTCATTAACTAAAATAAAAGGGCACTGGTAACCGGTTTATGTTATAAGGAAAAAATTAAACAACAGGGTCCTGCCCCTTTTTTATGCGAAAGAGGAAATAAATGGAAGAGTATCGTTTTAGTAAGAAAACATTTTTCTAATTGTTGTATTTCATATTAGCTAAATTAAAAATATTCAATATTCTCATTTTTTGAATTTTTTACAAACGATATATAAAATTTTAATACGTTTTTGCAAAATTATAGTATAATAGTATTAGGAAGTGTGCCTTTTTTTCATAAATGGATAAACTTTCCTTTTAGGAAAACAAATGGAAAAAATCTAGGTAAAAATACTTTTTCGCAGAGTGCATTAGGCACTGAAACCAATCAGGAAGAAAATACAGCCAGAAAATTATTTTTAATGTATTTTAAATTTTCGAAAAAATGAGATGCAATTCAGCCTTTAACACAAAAGTTAAAAGAAGCAAAGAAGCTTAGCTTATTTTGCAAAATTCAAATTTGTTTTGAAACATGGTTGGTTTGCTGTCAGACATCGTTGTTTTTACAGGTTTTGCTTTAAGCCGGCGCAAAAGTTTGTCCATTTTTTGACCATAAGACAACCGTTCCTTTTTGCCAAAAGAGAAGAAGGGCTATTGGCCGGCTGCCGCGACTCATTTCTCCGGAGAGGTTTACACCTGCTCCTTCCCATATACATCATCAATTCAAAAAACCATTTTTCATTTGAATATTCCTGTTTCAAGACAGTCTTGTATGCATCATTAAGTGTTTATGAAAAATAACTATGATGGAGTCAATCGGCTGAAACAGGAATCCTTCTCTTTTTAACAGTCACAAACTTTCGTTTTTATTGAACGAATGCCTCCCAGAATTTCGAATTTTTCGTATGAGTCTTAGAAAAATTTTACCAATCAATAACCATTATTTTTGTATATGGAAAAAAATGACACTCGTTCTAATTTTTGTCCATGTAAAAATTCAGACAATCATAAAAAGGAGGTTATGCCCGATGAACGTTACAGTAATTGGAGCCGGAAACAGCGGACTTGCTTTTGCCGCCCACCTCGGCAGGGCAGGACACCACGTCACTTTATGGAATCGTTCGAGGAGAACGATTGAAAAACTGCTGTTTACAAAGACCATTCATTGCCGGGGGATGATTGACGGGCAAGTCAGAATTCACGTTGTCACGGACAGTATGGAAGAAGCGTTAATGAATCCGGATGTGATTTTGATAACCACACCGGCTTGTTCCCACAGGGAATTGGCGGAACAAATCGCTAAACATATAAAAAAGGAAGCATTGATTGTCTTGAATCCGGGAAGAACTTTCGGGGCTCTGGAGTTTAAAGAAGTCTATCAAAAGTACAATCCGTACATTCCGCAAACAATTGCTGAGACCCAGACGAATTTATATACATGCAGAAAAACGGCGCCGGATAGCGTCGATATAATCGGAATAAAGTCAAGTGTGTTAATTTCCACTTTTGATGCCAATGAAAATGAGGCCGTCATTCAAAGAATGCCGAATTGCCTGCAGGAATATTTTATTCCGGCCGATTCGATGATTGAAACCTCGCTCGGTAATGTGGGCATGATTCTTCACTGTGCACCGTTGCTCCTCAATGTGGGCTGGACGGAAAATCCGGTTGCCATGTATAAATATTACTATGAAGGAATCAGTCCGACGGTGGCCAGATTTATCGAACATATTGACCGGGAGAGGGTCATGGTCGCCCGGGCGCTCGGCTATGAACTGGAGACGACGAAAGAATGGATGGAAAGAACGTACTTGATCAACGGAAGAACCTTGTATGAAACGATACAAAATAATTTTTACTACAGGACGATAGATGCACCATGCACCTTGAAACACAGATATATATTGGAAGATGTGCCTTGCGGGCTAGTGCCGCTTGAGGCGGTCGGTGAGAGACTGGGACTGGATATGAAAAACACGAAATTGGTGATAGATCTGGCGTCCCGGCTGATGGAAATTGATTTCAGGAAAGAAGGCCGCAATTTGCATGACTTTTTCTTGAATGGCGGTTTGGAACGTTTGATGGTGATGTTTAGGAGGAGGGAATTTTCTTGCGTGCTGTAAAGACAGATATATTTGCGTTCATCAAACCATCCCTCGATGCGCATACGTTGGGAGTGAATTCGGCGGCGGAATTGATTCGCGAATGCGGATTTAAAGTGGTTCTTGCCGATGAAACCATTGAAAAAGCGATGAATGGTTTCCGTTATGAAAAAAACAGGCAAAAAGTACTGGATTGGATTCGTGCGAACAATCTCAACCGCATCGGCCTCAGCTACCGTCTGGACGAAGCGGAAGCAGTCAAAATGGTCGGCTATCTCATAAAAGAATTGAAAGATCATGAGATGCTGCATTACCAGGGAGGCCCCGTTAAAGCGATTTACTTTGGAGGGCTTCCCGGTACATGTGCGGCGATTGAAAAAGAACACCGGGGGTTGGTCAAAACCTTTAAAGGCGGCGAGTCCCCCCGGGAATTTTTGCTTAAAATGGGCATTCCGGAAGAGATGATTCCGCGCGGATTCATGGAAGGGAGCCGTTACGATGATTTCCGCCTGCAATTTGGCAAAGAGATCATCGATTCGCAAGAATATGATTCGTTTAAACCGGATGACAAATCAGGCTATCCGGAATACGGGACGATGAATGACACTGTCTTAAAAAGAATTGATCATAATATGAAAAAACCGTTCATCCCATTGATTCGCGCCCATGTGGGACCTTATTCGTCAACCGTGGACCGGATGGAGTCAGTGAAAGAATTTGTTTCTTGGGCAAAAGAATTGGCCAAAGCCGGTTATTTGGATATTTTGTCGATTGGCACTTCCCAGTTGACCCAGTCCCATTTTGGCGAAGACTGGGGTGATATGCCGAACGGCGGAGGAGTTCCGATCAATTCTCCGGAGGAATACCGGATGATTTGGGAAGCTTCCCGTCCGTTGTTGGTGCGGACTTATGCGGGCACAAAAAATATTCCGCAGCTGGCCAAAATGTATGAAGAGACGATTAATATTTGCTGGCACGCTTTGTCGTTATGGTGGTTCAATAAGCTGGATGAACGCGGTCCTTACGATTTGTATACGAATTTGCAGCAGCATGTTGAAACGCTGAAATTTATTGCCAAAACGAATAAACCGTTTGAACCGAATATTCCCCACCATTTTGCTTTCAGGGGAGCGGACGATGTCACATATATCGTCTCCGCCTATTTGGCGGCAAAATTGGCCAAAAAGCTCGGAGTCAAAACCCTTATATTGCAAAATATGCTGAACACACCCCGCTTCACATGGGGAATACAGGATCTGGCCAAATCAAGGGCGATGCTGACCCTTGTGAAGGAATTGGAGGATGACAACTTCCGGGTCTTGTTGCAGCCGCGGGCAGGGTTGGATTACTTCAGCTCCGACTTGTACGAAGCGAAGATTCAATTGGCTGCCGTGACCGCGTTGATGGATGACATCGATCCCCATAATGAAGCCAGCCCGCCGATTATTCACGTGGTCAGCTACTCCGAGGCATCCCATTTGGCGACGCCGGAGATTGTCAATGAAAGCATTAAAATTACCCAGCACTCCCTGCAAACATATCGCAAGCTGAGGAGGGCGGGGAAAATTGAAGACATGAGCAGGAACAGGGAAGTGGACGAACGGAAGCAAGAACTGCTCGAATCGGCGCGGACAATCATATCCGGCATCGAGGGCAGCGTGCCCAATCCATATTCCGCCGAAGGCTTTTACACCATTTTTAAAGCCGGATTCCTGCCTGTTCCATACTTGTGGGGTCAAACCGAAGAATTTAAACACGCCAAACACTGGAAAACCAAACCCGTCAAAGGAGCCGTAAAACTTGTCGACGAAAACGGAAAATTCATCACCTCCGGTCAAGTCGTCGAATACGCCAAACAATGGATCAAAGAATCCACTCCCCGGGACATTACCCGACTGGACATGGGAACAGGCCGAGAACATTGACAAAACCGAAGTCAACATTTATACCCTAAAATATTGGAAAACCCCGATTAAATCAGGGGTTTTCTTTTTTGTTTGGCTATTTACTATACTAGGTTCGGTGTCCCAATTTTAGAAAAGTT
>CALKIU010000098.1 GCA_937995745.1 uncultured Bacillaceae bacterium
AACTTTTGCGGTTAAACAGAATTTTGTTAAAATCGAAATAGAATGTTTTCGTAAAATCACACTGGCAATTGCCGTAAAAACATGATATTATAGAAAAGTCGTGTGTATCTATAGTAACAGATAGTATGGAGGGGATAAGCGATGCGTGTAAATATAACTTTGGCTTGTACAGAATGCGGCGAGCGCAATTATATTACCACAAAAAATAAACGCAATAATCCTGATCGCCTTGAATTGAAAAAATATTGCCCGAGAGAAAGAAAAGTGACTGTGCATCGGGAAACAAAATAAACAGTAGGAGAAACTTCCTGCTGTTTTTTTATTTGCTTTCGGGCATTTTGCTGTTCTTGATGATTCGCTGCCCTTGCAGATTCCCGTGCATGCGGAGCGGAAATTTTTTATAATTTTTTTGAAACGGTAAAAATAGGTATCATTCAAAACTGCATTGTGCCTGGCCTCGTTTTAACGGGGGCAGGAAGAGGTTTCAATGAAGAGGCAATGATGAATGTACATCAAATTCATAAAATATGTTTGCAGAAAAAATTTTGGAGGCGCGGCCATGAACGAGAAAAAGATGCTTCGCAAAAAGATGAAAGAACAGCTATCAACAATCTCGAAACCGGATTATGAACATTATTCATACGTCATCGCGCAAAAACTGTATGAACAGGATGAATGGAAAAAAGCGAAAACGATCGGTGTCACCGTGTCGAATATGCCGGAAGTGGATACGTACCAAATTATTCGCAGGGCATGGGAAGAAGGAAAGAGGGTTGCCGTACCCAAATGCCGCCCGCGGGAAAAGGTTTTGGAATTTCGCCGTCTCTCTGCGTTTAAGCAGTTGGAGTCCGTATATTTTGGTTTGTGGGAACCCATTCCGGACCTTACGGAAGAAGTGAAACCTGGGGAAATTGACCTTTTGATTGTTCCCGGATTGGCTTTTTCAAGAAACGGTTACAGGCTCGGTTTCGGCGGAGGGTATTATGATCGTTTTTTGAAATCTTATACGGGACACACCGTTTCCCTTGCTTTTCACATGCAGCTTGTGGAACGCATCCCTGTGGAAGAGCACGACAAGCCCGTCGAAAAAATCATTACGGATCGGGAGATTTTGTCCATTCATGATTAAAGGACTCTTGTTTTGTGTATTCATTGCGGCATGTGCATTTCTGGCACGGTTATTCTCCGCCTTGACTTTATCGGGGGCTGTGGCTGCATCTGTTACCGGAATTTTGGTTTATCTCGGTTTCGGGTTAAAAGGGGTTTTGGTCCTTGTATTGTTTTTTGTTACTTCCAGTTTCTTTTCAAAATACAAGAAGGAGGTCAAAAAAGAGGCGGCGGAAAAAACGGAAAAAGGAGACTGCCGGGATTGGCGGCAAGTGGCGGCGAACGGCGGAATTGCCGCTCTGGCGGGAATCGGGCATTTTTTGACCGGCGAGGAATTGTGGCTGTTTATCTTTTCCGTTTCCCTTGCTTGCGCCAATGCCGATACTTGGGCCTCTGAGATCGGTGTGTTAAGCCGCAAACCGCCATTGTCCCTGCGTACATTTTCCAACGCGGCTCCGGGCACTTCCGGAGCTGTCAGTGGGGCAGGAACATTGGCCGCGTTTTCCGGCTCTTTCTTAATTGCGGCGGCGGTTTATTTTTTGTTTTCCGTTTCCCTCGAGACCGCGATGCTCATTTTCATTTTCGGTTTCCTCGGAAATGTGATTGATTCGATTATCGGAGCCTATTGGCAAGCTCTCTATCAATGCCGGGTGTGTCAAAAAGAAACGGAAAGATTAACCCATTGCGGGCGAAAAACGAAAAAGATTAAAGGTTTGTCCGTCTTGAATAATGATATGGTAAACTTTCTTTCCGGATTGTCGGCGGCGATCATCGGGGTCATATTTTTCTTGTGAACAGAAATACTATGTAAGAGCGAGTTTGGCAGTTCCAAAATAACTCAGTATCCGGAAAAGGAGGAAGCTATCCTTGCAAGATCGAGTAAATCGCGTAGTATTGATCGGCACCGGCCTGGTCGGTTCCAGTTATGCTTTTGCCATGCTGAATCAAGGTGTGGCCGAAGAACTCGTGCTCATTGATTTGAACAAGGAAAAAGCCGAAGGGGATGTGATGGATTTAAATCATGGAATTTCTTTTGCCCCGTCGGTAACAAAAATATGGTTCGGCGATTATACTGACTGCCGGGACGCGGACATAGTCGTTATTTGTGCCGGAGCCAACCAAAAGCCCGGAGAGACACGATTGGACCTTCTAGATAAAAACACCCGCATTTTTAAAGGAATTGTGGAACAAATTATGGCAAGCGGATTTAACGGGATTATCATTGTGGCCACCAATCCGGTGGACGTATTGTCTTATGCCACATGGAAGTTTTCCGGCTTGCCGAAAGAAAGGGTGATCGGTTCGGGAACGATCTTGGACACAGCCCGGTTCCGTTATTTGCTTGGAGAATACTTCAACATTGACGCGCGAAACGTTCACGCATACATTATCGGCGAGCACGGCGATACGGAACTTCCTGTATGGAGCCATGCCGATATTGCCGGACGGTCCATCTCCGATTGGGTTAAAACAAGCGACTCTTATAGACAAGAAGATTTGGATGAAATTTTTATGAATGTGCGTGACGCGGCATATCACATTATTGAACGGAAAGGAGCCACGTATTACGGGATTGCGATGGGGCTCGCGCGGTTGACGAAAGCAATTTTGCAAAATGAGAATTCCGTCCTGACCGTATCCGCATATTTGGACGGCGAGTACGGACATGAAGGATTGTACATAGGTGTACCCGCCATTGTCAACAGGAGCGGTGTCCGCGGAATTATCGAACTGGCCCTCAGTGAAGAAGAGAGAAAACAATTTGCCCATTCGGTTGGGGTCATCAAAAAATCGAACGAAAAAGTTGATGAGATTTTTCAATCCGGATGATCTTTGTACCGGTTGTTTCACCGGGCCGTTTTGAAAAAACAAAAAAGGAGGGACGAACGATGCCGCGTGCGCTTTCCCTGCTTGCTCTCGTTTTGGGCTGGCTTATCATCTTCAAATATCGTTACCGCATCATAAACCTTCTTTTTGCCAACCGGCTTATCAGGAGAACAGTCATTTCGTTGTTGATGAGTATTCCATCCGTCAGAAGCAGGCTGATGCAAACCGTTTTTCCGCCTGCTGTTTGAAAACGGGCCGCGGCGTTTTTGGCTGTTTTCTGAAAAAAGATGCTTTTTCAAATGAGAGGCAAATTCACAGCCTCTTTTTTTTATCCTTTTTTGTCAGATCATATATAATTCTTAAGTAAGGACGATATTATAGTTTATAATGGTTTTACGAATCAAACATCCGACATTACTTTTTACGGCTGGGTGAAAGTAGGGAAAATTTTGAGTAACTTGGAAAATTATTTGTTTTGGAAGTTGGCATATTTTTTTATCAAACAACATGGATTTCGCATGGTCAGCTTGTCGGACAATGAAAGGGAATTATGGCTGGAAAACAGGAGCCACAAAACTGTTCAGGCTGTCCGGTTGTTGCGGGTTGATTTGACTTGGAGCAATTTGGTGGCAAGAGACATAGAGCGGACCGCCCAAAAAGGGGAATTGCTTCGCAGACGGCTGTTCATGAGGAATATGACCGTGTTGAATCTTTACATCTCTTCATACGAGCCGGTTGATGATTATTCTTTTATTGAAAAGCCGTTCTTGTTTCCACGGGGAGAAAGAACGAGAGTCATTTCAAAAATAGTGGAGCGGCAGAATTATGCCGAAAGTCTTGCCCGGCTGGCTGATGCGTTTCCGGGGGAACTTGCCCTTCCCGGAGAATTCGAATCTTATACAGACGAAGCGGACAGGTTAAAAAGACGGGTTTTGGAAGAGGACGTTCAAAGGTTTAAGCAGGAAAAGGCTGTATTTTTCTACGGCACTCCTTTTTTTACCTATGTCTTTATGGCCGTGCAAATTATTGTTTTTATCTTAATGGAGTTTGCCGGCGGAAGCAAAAATTCTATTACTTTGATAGATTTTGGAGCGAAATTTAATCCTTTGATTTTGGAAGGGGAATGGTGGCGTTTCCTAACGCCGATGGTCATCCATATCGGTTTTTTGCATTTGTTCATGAATTCTCTTGCTTTATATTATTTGGGAACGGTTGTGGAACGGATTTTCGGGAATGTCCGTTTTCTTTTCATATATCTTGTTTCCGGTTTTTTCGGAACTTTAGCCAGTTTTTTGTTCAGTTCCAGTTTGTCGGCAGGGGCCAGCGGGGCGATTTTTGGTTGTTTCGGAGCACTCCTTTATTTTGGCTGCATCTATCCGAAGTTGTTTTTCCGCACGATCGGATTGAACATCATCCTTATTTTGGGCATAAATTTGTCTTTCGGATTTACTATACCGGGAATTGACAATGCGGGGCACATCGGCGGCCTCATCGGCGGATTTTTGGCAACAGGAATCGTTCATTTCCCCAAAAAAAGAAAAATCGGCTGGCAATGGCTGTTTTTAATCTTGACTGTTTCGCTTTCCGTCGCTTCTTTAAATTACGGATTCAAACATCCGGACAAAATCGTCAACGAGAATGCCGCTTTGACTCTGGCGAAATATTACATGTTAAAGGGTGACGCGGACAAAGCTCATCAATATTTGACTTCTTCCCATTTATACGAAAATGATCCGTCTCCGGAATATTTGCTCATTTTGGCTGAGGTGGAACTGGCGACAAACCGATTGCCGGAAGCGGAAAGACATCTTTTGCAGGCGATTGAATCAGACCCTGACTTGGCGGAAGCTTATTATGTTCTTGCCCATATATATGAGGCTTCAGGAAACCGGAAAAAAGCGATCCAATTCATGCAAAAGGCCGTCGAATTGGATCCCGATAACAAGCATTATTTGGAACAATTGAGACAATTGGAAAGACAGAGAAAATACATTTTCTGAATTTATTTGCATGTATGTTTTTTGTCAGAGTAGCAAAAGATGTGTATGAAGCAACGGTTGAAAGAGACAACTTCGAGGTGGATCATGGAAGAAGTCGCTAAGAGAACGCTCAGCACGGATATCCGGGACAACAGGAAATTTCTGAAAGAAGCCCTCGGCGTTGATAAGAGTTTTGATGTCATTCAACTGGATGTGGAGTATTCATCCAGAGATATGACCTTTTACTTTATTGACGGTTTTGTGAAAGATGAAGTTCTTCTCCATATTATGCGGGAATTGTCCAAATTGGGTCCGGACGAATTGCGGACGGACGCTTTGCCGAAGTTGCTGAAAAGATATATTCCTTATGTGGAAATTGACACATCGGATGACACGGACCAGATCATTACTTCGATTTTGTCCGGCACGGCTGCTTTAATAGTGGACGGCATTGATCGCGCCATTTTGATTGATGCCCGCACTTATCCGGCGCGGAACCCCGACGAGCCCGATACGGAGCGGGTCGTCCGCGGTTCCAGGGACGGATTCGTGGAGACGTTGGTGTTTAATACGGCCCTGATACGCCGGCGGATACGGGAACGGACATTGCGGATAGAATTTTTGCAAGCGGGTCGCCGTTCGAAAACGGATATTGTCCTCTGCTATATTGAAGATATTGCCGATATGGAGAGAGTGAAGCAGCTGAAAGATCATATTTCCAAAATCGATACGGACGGCTTGACGATGGCCGAAAAATCGATTGAGGAATATTTATCCGGCCGGCATTGGAGCCCTTTTCCGACGGTGAGATATACAGAACGTCCCGATGTTGCCGCAAGCCATTTGTATGAGGGGCATATCGGGATCATTGTTGACGGGTCTCCGAGCGTGATTATAACGCCGGCCACATATTGGCACCATCTGCAGCATGCTGAAGAATACCGCAACAAACCGGTGGTTGGCGCGTATCTGCGGTTTGTCCGTTTCCTGGCTGTTTGGGCATCGATTTTTCTGCTGCCGTTATGGTATTTGCTTGTGATTGATCCGCAATACGTGCCAAAAGGGCTGTCTTTTATCGGGCCTAATGAAGACGGAGCCATCCCGTTGATTTTTCAGTTTTTAATCGTTGAAATAGGCATAGATATGCTGCGAATGGCCGCGATTCACACTCCATCGGCGTTGGCGACCGCATTGGGTTTGATTGCGGCCTTAATGATTGGCCAGGTCGCCGTTGAAGTGGGCCTTTTGACGAATGAAGTGATTCTTTACTTGTCGGTCGCTGCCGTGGGAACGTTTGCTACTCCCAGTTATGAAATGAGCCAGGCCAACCGGCTCGTCCGCTTGGTATTGCTTGTGTTGACTGCACTTTTCCACTATTACGGATTTTTGATTGGAACCGTTCTCATATTCCTTTTGCTTGTACGTCACCAATCATTCGGAGTCCCTTATTTGTGGCCGTTTATTCCTTTTGAGTGGCAATCATTCAAAGATGTTTTAATCCGTTTCCCGATGCCTCTCCGCAACCGCCGCCCGAAAATTTTGCATCCGCGGGATCCGGATCGCTGACGTTCTTGAAAAAACAGCCTGTTTTCCCGGAGGCTGTTTTTTTGATGGAGAAGCGGTTAATAAAATTCATCATTTGAAGGACCCTTTTCAGACGGTTCATGCCGCATTGTTGTGACGGCATCTTTTTTATTTTATACTTGATATATGCACAGATTCAGGAATTAAACAGGTGAATCGGTATGGAGATAAGAACGGTTTATGATATTCAGCAGCTTTTAAAAAAATTCGGCATTTTTGTTTATATAGGCGATCGCGTAGCCGATCTGGAACTGATGGAAGAAGAACTTAAAGACTTGTACCGTGCGCAGCTGGTCGAAAAGAAGGTTTTTGAAACGGCGATTATGCTGCTCCGGCATGAAATCAGAATGGAGAAAGACAAAAGAGCGCAAATCCGGTGAAACGAGGAGAACGGTCGTGAAAAAGAAGTGGCTGGTTGGCGTGGATGTCGGCGGAACGTCGATTAAGATGGCTTTTATCAAAGAAAACGGCCATATATTGGACAAATGGTCCGTTCCCACAAACAACGCCGATAACGGAAAATATATTATCAAGGACATTGTCCAGGCTCTTGAAAAATCGCTCAAGCGACACGGGTTAACAAAGGGGGATTTGGCCGGAATCGGTGTCGGGGTACCCGGTCCGGTAAATTACAGGAAAGGGACCATCGAGAAATCGGTCAATATCGGCTGGCCTGATCATTATCCTGTACAAGCGAATTTGCAGCGGGAATGCGGCCTCCCGGTATTTATTGACAATGACGCCAATTGTGCGGCTTTGGGAGAAATGTGGAAAGGTTCCGGAAACGGTGCGCGGGATCTGATTTTTGTTACCCTTGGCACCGGCGTCGGCGGAGGGGTGATTGTTGGCGGCAAACTTGTCCGGGGCGTGAACGGCGCGGCCGGGGAAATCGGCCATATCACTTCCGTGCCCAAAGGAGGATATCCTTGCAATTGCGGTAAAAACGGCTGTTTGGAAACAATTGCGTCAGCCCGTGGAATCGTCCGGCTGGCTTCCGAAAAACGCAAAATATATGCAGAAACAGGAAAAAAAACATTATTGCCGGAACGATTTTCCGCAAAAGATGTTTTGGATTCTGCCCGTTCGGGAGACCCTCTTTGTCTCGCTGTCGTGGATGAAGTCTCTTTTTATTTGGGCTTGGCCCTTGCGAATATGGGCAATGTTCTTAATCCGGAAAAAATCATTCTCGGGGGAGGCGTTTCCGCGGCGGGAGAAAGTTGGTTGGAACATGTGAAAACGTATTTTGAAAGATTTGCCTTTCTTACAGTGAACAATTCCACGGAGCTCACTCTTGCTTCCCTCGGGAATGACGCCGGGGTCATCGGCGCCGCCTTTCTTGTCGGGAGCGGAACGGCTGCCGGACCGGTCCGGTGATTTCAATTCTGCTTATTTTTAATCATCTGGATAAGAATAAGATTTGTGAATTGAATAAAGATGTTTTTCGTCCGTTTTGAAGTTGCTGCAAGCGTTTGGCTGAAAGGCCGTTTCCGCTTTCTTTTGTCATCTTTTTGCCTCATGCTCATATTATCATTATACCGGGGTTGTGACGGGATTATGATCATATGTTCAGGAGGCGAAAAGATGCAAGTTCAAGCTCGTCAAGGGGATACCCTGTCGTATTACAGCCGGTTGTTTTCCATTCCGCTGCCGTTGCTTTTAGACTCAAATCCCGGGATTGATGCGGCCAAACTTCAGCCCGGCGTGACAGTAAATATTCCGGGATACAGGTTAACACCGTATAAAGCGGAAAAAGGGGAAACATTTTGGCAAATTGCCTGCAAAAAAAATGTGCGTCTTGATGCCCTTTTATTGTTAAACAAAGAAATTTCCGCCGGGCAACTTCAAGAAGGAGATATGCTGCACATCCCCGAGCGCATTACGGAGCCGCTCGCAAAAAGGGCTGTTCCTTATGACTTTTCCGTTCTTTATGCTGATCTGAAAGAATTAAAGTCAGCCTATCCTTTTTTGCGGATTCAGACGATTGGCCGGAGCGTTTTGGGGAAACCGCTATATGAAATTAGAATCGGGAGAGGCTCGGAAACCATTCATTTCAATGCTTCGTTTCATGCCAATGAGTGGATCACTTCAGCCATTTTAATGGATCTCTTAAACACCTATTTGCTTGGCCTGACAAACATGACGACTCTTCGCGGCGTGGATATCGCGCCTTTGTATTTTACCAAAGAACTTTCGATCGTTCCGATGGTGGACCCGGACGGAGTCGATCTCGTCTTAAACGGACCTCCTTCCGAAGTGAAGGATGAGGTCATCAAGATGAACAAAGGGAGCACGGATTTCAGCGGTTGGAAAGCAAATATCCGGGGAGTGGATTTAAATAATCAATTTCCCGCCAATTGGGAAATAGAGAAGGAAAGGAAGGAACCGAAACAACCCGCTCCGAGAGATTATCCCGGAGATGCGCCCCTCACCGAACCGGAAGCGATTGCGATGGCCAATTTAGTAAAAAATAACCATTTTTCCAGAGTTGTGGCTTTTCATACGCAAGGAAAGGAATTTTACTGGGGATATGAACAGTTGGAGCCTCCTGAATCGGAATTTTTGGCTTGCGAATTTGCAAAGGAGAGCGGTTACCGGGCTGTGC
>CALKIU010000099.1 GCA_937995745.1 uncultured Bacillaceae bacterium
TAACATCCACCGACAACTTTGCCTTGATGGCTGTTCCATTCTTTATCCTTGCCGGGGAGATCATGGGGAAAGGCGGAATTTCCAGGCGCCTGTTTGATTTTGTCGAAGTGTTTGTCGGACGGTTTACCGGCGGTTTGGCGATGGCTGCGGTTATTGTCTGTATGTTTTTTGCGGCCATATCTGGCTCGGGTCCGGCCACTGTTGCTGCAGTAGGCGGCATGATGATCCCGATTATGATTGAAAGGGGCTACAGCGCCCGCTATGCCACAGCGGTGATCGCCACGGCCGGTTCGTTGGGGATTATTATCCCTCCGAGCATTCCGCTTGTTTTGTTCGGAGTATCCAGCGGCCAGTCGATTGGAGATTTATTCATGGCCGGTATCAACCCAGGGATAGTATTGGGACTGTTTATGATGGTTTGGGCTTACATTACTTCCAAGAAAAGAGGGTATAAGGGAACAGGTGAAAAGTTCAGTTGGAAAAGAATGTTAAAAGGTTTGAATGAAGCCAAATGGTCCCTTTTGGTCCCCGTTATTATCCTGGGAGGAATTTACGGCGGTATTTTTACACCTACGGAAGCGGCTGTTGTCGCCGTTGTTTATGCCCTTATCGTCAGTTTGCTTTTGCATAGGGAATTGTCATTTAATGATTTGCCGAAAGTGATTGGAGATGCCGCTCTCAATTCTGTAGTAATCTTATTTATCATTGGAACGGCCAATGCATTCGGAACGGTGCTGACGATGGAAAGAATCCCGCAGGCTGTGGCAAATGCTTTCTTGAGCATTTCTGAAAATCCGACCGCTCTTTTAATCTTGATAACTATTTTACTTTTAATTGTCGGTTGTTTTATGGATACGTCCGCGGCGGTCATTATTTTTACGCCGATTCTTTTGCCGGTTGCCCTGCAGATTGGCATCGATCCGATTTTCTTCGGGGCGTTTATGATTGTTACACTGGCTATCGGGTTTATTACCCCGCCATTCGGTGTCAACTTGTTCGTCGGTTCGGGGATTTCCGGTGTCAGCATGCCTCATCTGATTAAAGAAATAGTGCCGTGGATTATTGTGCTGATCCTTGCCCTGATAGTCATCATTCTTGTGCCGGAAATTACTTTGTTATGGTTGTGACGAGCATTAGCTGAGCAGTGCTGTCTATGCTGCAATGATTGTTTATGAGTCCGATCAAGTATTTTTCGAGCCCGGGTATTTGGCGCAGAATTTTGCGTTCACATGAACCGGGCTCATTGAAACTTGTGCATTCGGGATTGCTGGAAGCGCCGGAACGAATAAAATCGAATATCGGAAGAAAAAAGCAGTTAGGATAACAATTTTTTGGGGAGGAACATGATGAAAGTAGCTGAAAAACCGGTTGTTGCCATTACGATGGGCGATCCGGCGGGTATCGGGCCGGAAATTACGCTGGATACTTTGATGGACGAACGGGTATATGCCGCTTCAAATCCGTTTTTAATCGGAGCGGTTGATATTCTGAAAAGAGCCATGAAACTCAAGGATTGTGATTTTAAAATAAATAAAATCAGCCATCCTTCTGAGGGCAAATATCAATATGGAACAATCGATGTGTTGGAAACAGGAGACTATGACTGCGCCAGCATTGAATGGGGCAAAGTTCAAAAGCTGGCGGGACAAATGTCGTACGATTTTGTCGTCAAGTCGATTGAACTGGGAATGAATAAAGAGGTGGATGTTGTTGCCACGGCTCCCATTCACAAGGAAGCCATTAAGATGGCAGGCTGCCCGCACCCGGGCCATACGGAGATTTTCGGTGCTCTGACCAATTCCAAATATGCCCTCACCATGTTTCACTGCCACAATATGAGAGTCTTCTTTGTGAGCCGCCATATGTCTTTGAGGGATGCCTGTGATTACGCAACGAAGGAAAGAGTTTTGGAAAAGGTGAAGCAAATCCATCAAGTGCTGTCCGAGTTGGGGCTGGAAAAGCCGGAAATTGCCGTTGCCGCCTTGAATCCGCACGCCTCTGACAACGGTCTGTTCGGAACGGAAGAAGCCGATCATTTGATACCGGCTGTGGAGGCAGCACGAGAACTCGGCATTCATGCGGTCGGACCCGTTCCCGCCGATTCCGTGTTTTTTCTCCATAACCGCGGAAACTATGACGCCGTCCTTTCCTTGTATCACGACCAGGGGCATATTGCCTGCAAAACGCTCGATTTTGAAAAATCGATCACCATCACGTGGGGACTTCCGTTTATGCGCAGTTCCGTCGATCACGGCACCGCTTTTGATATTGCCGGAAAAGGGATTGCCGGTTCCGTCAGCATGAAAGAATCCACTCTTGTGGCCATCGATTATTGGAAGCAAAAACAACAGGCGGCCAAAGCCGCAGTTCACAGTTAAAGGAAATAAATATGTGGCAAGGGAAAATCCCCTCATTCCATGAGATGGATGGATTTTCCCTTTTGTATTTGCGGCGGTTGGAGATTATTTTTGATGGAGGTTGCATATATGGCGAAGTTCGGAATAGTGGCAGATGATTTGACGGGCGCCACAACCGTCGGGGTGTTGCTGGGTCGTGCGGGCATTTCATCTGCGGCTTTTTTTGATGAAAAGTCAATAGATACGGATAAAAATTACGAAGCGGTCATTGTGAATACGGACAGCCGAGCCCTTCCGCCGGAGGCAGCCCGTGACTGTGTGAGGAGAGCGGTTCGTGCTTTAAAGGAAGATGGGACCCGGTATTTTTCCAAACGAATTGACACGACGTTGAGGGGAGGAATCGGCTTTGAAATCGATGCCATGCTGGATGAACTGCCTCCGGATACGGTGGCCGTGATGGTGCCGGCGATGCCGCAATCGCGAAGGATTGTCGTCGGCGGCTATTCGGTTATTGACGGAACCGCGCTGTCAGAGACTCCGGTTGCCAAAGATGTGCGCACGCCCGTGACCGAATCATATATTCCCGCACTTTTGGAAAATCAGACGAAGCGGAAAACGGGGATGATTCCCCTTCGTGCCGTATTGTCCGGTGCAGACGCCGTTGCCGATTGTATTGTTAAGGAGCGGAGGCAGGAGGTAGAAGTTTTTATTGTCGATGCCATAAGTGAAGAACATGTAAGAAGAATTGCCGAAGCAATCGTCTCTTTAAAATGGAATGTTCTCGCTGTCGACCCGGGCCCTTTTACCGAACAACTGGCGCGGGCAAGAGGGTTCGGTCACGGGGAACGGCCGGAATTGGACGGCGGGGAATTTGGTTCAGCCGCCGGCACGGTACTCGTCGTCTCTGGAAGCGCTTCTCCTGTCACCAGGAAACAGATGAAGTATTTGATGGCACAAGAAGGAGTCGCAAGTGTTTCCGTCTCGCCCGTGGCGCTCATTGACCGGGAGAAGGGGACACAGGATGAAGTTATGAGAGTCTTGAAGGAAGCGAAAAAAAGGCTCGACCGGAAAAACACATCTGTCCTCATTTTGGAAACGGCTGTGACATCCCGCTCAATTCTGCTAAATGAGTTGGAAAAGAGGCTCGGTCTGAAACCGGGCGAAGCGGCGAGCCACATCAATAACGGATTGGGACAAATAGTTGTCGCTCTATTTTCAGAGGCGGCGGACATATTCAAGGGAATGTATCTTACCGGCGGAGATACGATGGTCCATGTACTGAAAGCGTTGGGGGCCAAAGGGATAGAAT
>CALKIU010000100.1 GCA_937995745.1 uncultured Bacillaceae bacterium
CCCGTCAGCGTTTTTTAAAGGCCGCGGAACTTGTGAGAGCCCGGCGATATTTTCAAAAAGCGGACATTCGCCAATGGTTTGATGAATAATAAAACATGTGGCCGTTTGCCCTTTTTTAAAAGCAATGGAACACGCCGACAGCCGGAGATACTTAATAGAGGCCAATAAGAATTGATTCACACTCGTAAACACACAAAAAAGCTTCTGTGAATCCCCCATTAGGATAAAAGCAGAATCCCGGGCACCCGGCAAAACTTCTTAAAAGATTGGAACACGCCGGGATTTGGCCGTTTTTTAAAAGCGGACGGAAAAACGGCCTTGCCCGGTTTTTGTTGTGCGAGCCCGCAAAAGCCCGCGCGCCCGGGATGCAGCCCTGCCGGCTCCCCCTTCAATTTCCACCCGTGAATACCCCGATCCTCTGTTCCCGGAAGTTTTTGACGCACTTGAGGATTTATAATATAATTTTACTGTTATGGACTGAAATAATCGCAAAAAATCATATATATTGTGAATTTATGGAAAACGCCGATCAGGGGGTGAAGCACAATGTTTGAACGTTTGCAGGCAGTGGAAGAGCGTTATGAAAAATTAAACGAATTGCTCAGCGATCCGGAAATCGTCAACGACCCGAAAAAACTGCGCGAATATTCAAAAGAACAATCGGACCTTCAGGAAACCGTGGAAGTATACCGGGAGTACAAAACGGCCCGTTCCGAGTATAAAGAGGCAAAAGCCATGCTGGAAGAAAAATTGGATCCGGAAATGAGGGAACTTGTCAAAGAAGAGATTTCCGCCCTCGAAGATAAAATTGCCGAGCTGGAGGAACGCCTGAAAATCCTTTTGCTGCCCAAAGATCCGAACGACGAAAAGAACGTCATCATGGAAATCCGCGGGGCGGCAGGCGGGGAAGAAGCGGCGCTGTTTGCCGCGGACTTGTTCCGCATGTATTCCAAGTATGCCGAATCGCAAAATTGGAAAATTGAAGTGATCGACTCCCATACGACAGGCGTCGGCGGTTTTAAAGAAATCATCTTCATGATTCACGGCCGCGGCGCATATTCCAAATTGAAGTTTGAAAACGGCGCCCACCGCGTCCAGCGTGTTCCCGAAACCGAATCGGGAGGCCGGATCCACACGTCGACGGCAACCGTGGCGGTCCTCCCTGAAGCGGAAGAGATAGAAGTGGAAATCAACGAAAAAGACATCCGGGTGGACACATTCGCATCGAGCGGCCCGGGCGGACAAAGCGTGAACACGACGATGTCGGCCGTCCGTCTCACCCACATTCCGACGGGGATCGTCGTTTCCTGCCAGGACGAAAAATCGCAAATCAAGAACAAAGAAAAAGCGATGAAAGTACTCCGCGCCCGGATTTATGACAAATACCAAAAAGAAGCCCAAGCGGAATATGACCAGCAGCGCAAATCGGCAGTGGGAACCGGCGACCGTTCCGAGCGCATCCGCACCTACAACTTCCCGCAAAACCGCGTGACCGATCACCGCATCGGCTTGACCATCCAGAAGCTGGATCAGGTCATGGAAGGGAAACTGGACGAAATCATCGATGCCCTGATTCTCAACGATCAGGCATCGAAATTGAAAAATGCGGAAAATGCATAACGGGAAAACCGTTTTTGAAGCTCTCAAATGGGCTTCTTCTTTTTTGCGGAAGTGCGGACGCGACGAAAACGCCGGCGAAATCCTCCTCCGCCACTATTTGCAGGTCAGCCGGGCCACACTTTTGGCCGGCCTCCGCGACGAGCTTTCCCCGGATGTGTGGGAAAAATTCCGGGAAGCGGTGCACCGCCATGCCGACGGAGTGCCTGTCCAATATATCACCGGCTATGAAGAATTTTTTGGCAGAACTTTTTGCGTCAATCCGGATGTCCTCATCCCCCGGCCGGAAACGGAAGAACTGGTCGCCGGAGCGCTCGAAAGAATCGGGCGGATATTTGGGGACAAAGAAGGATTGACCCTTCTCGACGTGGGCACGGGAAGCGGAGCGATCGCCATCACCATGAAACTGGAACGCCCTTCCTTGCAGGTGACGGCCAGCGATATTTCTTTTGCGGCCCTTTCCGTTGCGAAAAAAAACGCCAAAACCCTCGGGGCCGCCATTGAATGGGTGCAGGGCGATCTCCTCGAGCCGTTCATCCGGGAGGGACGCACATTTGACATCGTTTTATCCAACCCTCCCTATATTCCGGAACGGGACAAGGAAAGCATGTCCGTCGTCGTCACCGGGCACGAACCCCATCAGGCCCTCTTCGCCGGGGAAGACGGCCTCGATTATTACCGGCGCCTGGCAAAACAACTGCCGGCCGTCGTCAAAGAACCGTACCTCATCGGCCTGGAAATCGGCGCCGGCCAAGGCAAAGCAGTCTCAGAACTCATGAAAAAAGCCTTCCCGCAAGCCACCCTCGAAATCACCCTCGACATCAACACCAAAGACCGCATGACCTTCATCTGGCCATAGTGTGGGACAAGGGTAGCGTGGGACAAGGGG
>CALKIU010000101.1 GCA_937995745.1 uncultured Bacillaceae bacterium
AGCCCCCACTTCAAGCAACCCGCAAGGGTGGTAAGTGGAGGGTAGTTCACTTGAATGACAAACCGGGTGGGGGAATCTGTATAAAATGGCGGTTGTAATGGCTTGGTCTCCGATGATTTCAATCCATTACCCAGGTCCTTTGTTCGCAGTCCATATGATTGGGTTTCTCTACTACAAATGGTTAATTGGGCGTAATAAATAGATTTACTTCTCGCCCGTTAATTGCCATATCTGTTTCCGGTTGGAATAAATTGGCGGGACAAGGAACCTGTCCCCGTGTCCCACCAGCATCAACGTCGAAAATTTGTCAATGCTTTCAGAAAATTGCTTGTATTTTTATTAGTTTTGTGATAAAGTTTCTAAAAAAGTACAGACTTCATATTTTTAAAGAATAAAGGAAAAACTTCTTTCTGGGGCGGGACAACGGGTCTCCCTTGCCGGGCAGAACTCCCCCTTTGTCAAGGACTTAAGATTCCTGCCTTCCGTCCTGGCCAACACACCAGGACATGTCCCGTCCCCCCGGTAAGGTAAAGGAACAAGGCCGCACAACCATTTCTAACTTGCCTGTTCCCCTTACCTTTCTATAAACGCCTTGTCCCGGAAACCGCCGGGCCCTCGAAGGAGCGACCTTTTTTGGAAAACAGCGAGAGAAAAGAAACCATTATTGAAAAAATAGAAATGCATTACGACAAATTGTCCAAAAAACAACAACAAGTGGCCAATGTCGTCCTCACAAACCCGACTTTCGTGGCCACCCATACGGCTGCCGAAGTGGGCGAACATGCCGGAACAAGCGAAACGACGGTCATCAGATTTTGTTACGAAATCGGCCTCGAAGGCTATGCGCAACTGCAAAAGGAGCTCACTTGGCACGTTTTCAATCAAACAACCACCAGCACACTGGGCAATTATTTTGCTTCCAAACAAGAACTGTTTGCCGACAAAAAGCTGATTGAAAAAGCGATGAACAGAGACATCGCAAAAATTAACAGAATCATCGAACAACTCGACCGAAACACATTTGATTCGATCACCAAAATTTTACACGACGCAAAACATGTCTATATATACGGAGCGGGCGCATCCCGGATTGCCGCAGATTGGCTCAATTTTACCATGAACATTATGCGGCCGAATGTGTCCGTCATTCCAACAGAGACACCGGAACTCATCCGCACGTTGCAAGAAACCGATGAGCAAACGGCGGCTATTTTTATATCATTACACCGCTATTACAATGAGACGATTCAACTGGCCGAAGCGTTTCACCAGCGCGGCGCCGCGGTGATGGCGATCACCGATTCCAGACGGGCGCCCATTCTGAAACACTGCTCCCATGCCATCGTGCTGGAACAGACGGAAAAATCGACAATCGATCTCATGCCGGCCCTCGTCTCTTTTCTAAATGTATTGGTGACGGGAATGATAGCCGTAGACCCGGACTATTACAACGAACAACGCGTCAACTACGACGATTATACCCATAGCTTTATTGGAAAAAAATGGGGCAATTAAACCAAGATCAGAGCCGGACCCGTGCGTAAGGCGCATGGCCGTTTTGTTCGAGCCGTTGTTTTGCATTCATCCTCACAGAGGGTGATGTTCATTTTTTACAGATTTTGTGAAGATGCTGCATTTATCACAGGTGAACTGTTTGAAAATATGGTAAAGATTTCATCCGTTATCACAAATTGGCGGATTAACCGCTCTGTATATGCTTTCCAGGAAAGACGGCTTTGCCATACCCAAATTAATGACTGGAGTTGAAGAGCATGACCGAGCAACAATTGGCGGAACGATTAAAGCCCGTCTTCGAACATCTGCATCATCACCCGGAAATCAGTTGGGAAGAGAAAGAAACCACCGGCTACCTGGCCGATTTTTTAAAAAAAGAAGGCTTGAAGCCAAAAACATTTGATCACATGACCGGCCTCTATGTTGACATCGGCCCGGGCGAACCGAAAGTCGGCTTCCGCACCGATATTGACGCCCTTTGGCAGGAAGTAGACGGCCAATGGCGGGCCAACCATTCTTGCGGGCACGATGCCCATATGACGGTGGCGCTTGGCGTTGTCCTTTTGCTGAAAGAAATGGAAGCCCATTTGCCCGGGGCGGTGCGGATCCTTTTTCAGCCGGCCGAGGAAAAAGGGGAAGGCGCAAAAGCGTTTGTTAAAGCGGGGGTCGTCGACAACTTGGAATACCTTTTCGGCGCCCACATCCGCCCGCATTTTGAATTGAAGGATGGAACGTTCGCCGCGGCGATTCGGCACGGCGCGGTCAAGCTTTTTAAAGGAAACATTCACGGGACGGAAGCGCACGGGGCCCGGCCGGAACAAGGTGTCAACGCCATTGAGGCAGCGGCGGCCATTGTCGACGGGCTGAAACGGATTTGGATTGATCCGAACCGCACCGGATCGATAAAAATGACCCAGCTGCACGCAGGCGGGCAATCGAGCAATATTATTCCGGCCACAGCCACTTTCAGCATCGATGCCCGGGCGCAGGACAACGAAACGATGGAAGCGCTGACCACCGGTTTCAAGAAAGTCGTTGAGTCGGTCGAAACATTGTACGGCGCAGATATTGATTGGGAAACGGCCGCCTATGTCGCCGCCGCGGAAGTGGACAGTTCGGCGCGAGAAATTTTGAAACGGGCGATCATCGATGTGGCCGGCGAAGAAAACTTTGCGGAAGACATCGTTACTCCGGGCGGGGAAGATTTCCATTTTTATGCTCTTTCCAGGCCGCAGTTGAAAACAACGATGCTCGGGATCGGCTGCGGGGCTACGCCGGGACTGCATCATCCGCACATGACGTTCAATTGGGAGAGGGTGCCAACCGCTGCCAGGATCATTGCCCGGGCCCTCGTGTTGGCCGCAAAAGCGGTCCGGCAGTTACGGGTGGTGGCGGGCAATGACGCGCAGGGGCGAGCCGTAACTGGCGATGGCCGCGGTGACGGGCGATGACAGACAGTGATGGTGGTGACGGGCGTGTTCTCGGTGGCGGGTGATCGCCAAAATGTCGGTAACCGCGGTGACTGATGATGATGGCGGTTTACACTGCGGAAGATTGGTTCGGAAAACTTTACGCAATTAACAAAGTTTATTCCTGTATGAGTATGATTTTTTGGTTGAAAGCAACCTTGTGAAAATCGCCACGAAGGCCGACTTTTCGAAATTGTGTTTAGATTCGTCTGCGGCTTGCAAAGTGTAACAAGGGTTAGCGGGCTCTGCGATGGCGGTGTCGAGATTTTTTATCGATATTCCAAATATTAATGGGATGTTATCTGCAGACAGGTTTCAGAAGCGTTCCGGAAATTGACCAGACGGGTCTCGTGTCATGATTTTAGCAGTCGCTCAAATATTGGATGCTAATTTCCTGAGACTGTGTTTCGGTGGAATGTTCCAGAAATTGGTGGGACACTTTTCCTGTCCCCATGTCCCGCCAATTATTGGTGGGACAAGGAACCT
>CALKIU010000102.1 GCA_937995745.1 uncultured Bacillaceae bacterium
TTTGATCAAGGGTGAAAGGGGAAAAATCGGGCCTTCATAGCTTTAGAGTTTATAAATCCTGCAGAAAATCTTTGGTGCTGCCATTATGCAAATTTGTTCTCCATTTTTCCTCAACACATTTTGTAGCACTTGTCTTTACAATGTGATCAATATAGTTCCTAATTTGTTCTTCTCTGCTTCCAAATGATAATGCGTCAGGTTTGTACTCACAAGCTGTTCACCAAAAGTTTTTACGTAAAAAACGCACCAAACTGCTTCTGTCCGGAAGCCGGTTGGTGCGAGAAGACCGATATATCGTGCGCTGAGAGCCTGTTAAAATGACAAACACAATGCGACCAACTTTCAGACGCCTCAATCCCCTTCATCTACTCCAAATGGGGAGGCCTCAATTGATCATAAGTTTCCTGCAGCAAATGGATGTTTTCCCTAATCTTTCCCTTCAATTGCTCCAAGTCGGATGTGATCGTTTTATCTTTGGCTTTCGCAATAATTTGCTCGGTATCTTTTAATAATTGCAATTGTTCCCGGAGTACCGTCTCATGCCAGGCGATGGACAAGCCGTTTCCTTCATGTTCAGCCAGCGCCGGCAATACATTCGGGGGCCATCGGGGTTCGCTGTTCTGCGCCGTATTGTTTTTTTCGTTCAAAGTCTCGATTTCTTTGGCAAGTTTTGTGATTAAACGGGTGTTTTCCAAAAGGATGCTGGAAAAATGGGCCAATGTTTCCAGCCACATTTTTTCCTGGATATTTAAAGCTCGTTTCATCACGCAATATATGACGTTTTTGTAAGTTTCATCGCTTGCAAGAACCATTGCGAAACCGTTCTGTAATTCCACAATCGAGCCAACCGGATAACAGTCCCAGTCTGCATTTTCGATTTCCGCCATATACGGCTGAAGGCTTTTGCGTTTGTTTTTAATGACCCAGTCTTTTTGATTGTTCTTTAAAAATATTTCCACGTTGAAAACGTCACTGGCCTTCATCCCGCTTTTCACTTCATTTTTGATGATGGCCATCAGGTTGCTTGCTTTTGTCTCGTATTTTGTTTTTTCAAAAAAGGAGTGCAGACTCGTTTGAAAATGGTTTCTATACAAAAACGGATGCCGTTTGAACTTATAATCCAAATATTCTTTTCCGTACAAGAACAAGATTGTGGAAATAAACAGGACAAGAAACAGATTAATGTTGGCCAAAAGTGTCAGGTTCAGGATGACACTTAACATAAAAGAAATTAAGGCCGTAAACGGAAAAGAAAGCAAAGAATTATAGTGCAGCCGATCCATGAAGTATTCAATATCAAAAAGTTTTTCCGTCAAAATTAAATAAGCAAAGACAATCGGAATAATCATCAACAGCACGACGGTAATTTCAGCTGCCACCAGTTTCGTTTGAAAGAAAATTTTCGGAATCACATAAAACAGTATCGAAGGACTGACCGACGCGATAAGCGTATATGAAAGAATTTCCAAAACGCCGTTTTTTTCCGAATGTTTGTTTTTAACACAAAATCTTACCAACTGGTAAATGATGAAACACACCAACAGAAGGAAAAAGAGCAATTCGATTGTGACGAGATATATGTTCACTTTGGAAAAAGCGATACATATAACCATCGCCAGGAAAATGGAAGCGTTAAGTATATATAAAACGACCAGAGTTCCGGTTTTAATAAAAACGAATTGATATCTGGACAAATAGTTTTTTAGAAAATGAGCAAAAAAGATTAAAGAACTGGGAAATGTAAGTGTGTTTACCAGCGTTCCGATGACGTCGCCGCGCGCCGAGCCCGAAGCGCTTAAATAGCCGAGCCCCAGTGCCAGCAAGAAAAAGATTAAGATAATGACCAAAGGATCTTCCTTTTTTTTATTAAAAAGAAAGATACCAAAAAAAATCGTTGCCATGCTGAACAGAAATGGCAACAGCAAATACAGGACATACTGCGGATCCATTCGCAGATAGGAGATATGAAAAGTACCCTTGTCGGCAACTGTTAACGAATCGGCCTTTTCCACCCTGTTGAACTTGGCGACAGGGAAGTGTTTTTCAGGCAGATCTCCGTTAACAAATTGTATGATATCTCCTTCTTCAATGGGCTGGGATGATGCCCAGCCGCTCTCGTGAATTTTTTCAACAATCCACAGATTCCCGTCTTTTTTTACTTCAATACCCACCAGCGGATATTTCAAAACAACGACTGTAATGTACGCTGTCAGAGCGATTGCAAAGATGATTGCCAGTAAGGTGATGTTTTTTATTTTTTTCATTTATATCTCCTCAAGCAAGCCGGGAATTGGTATCAAGGTTTTGCCATTATTGCCAATAGTATACTTTCGGCAGGATGTTTTGTCCGTTAAACACTTGCAAAATGGCTTTTACTTCTTCTTGGCCGACTCCGAGCAAACTGGCTGTGCCATTTCTCAAATGCTCCAAAACCTCCGGATTTTTAATGAGAAATTGAATGATATCCAACAGTTGCATTTTGATGACCTCCTTATATTAATCGAAATTTTTTGATAATTGTTTGACATAAGATGGTTGGAAATGAAGTTTATTGATTTCGTTTAGTGCTTTGTTTTGATAAATTCTCTTAATGACTTCCACATATTTTACAGTGCCTGTGTCTTCTAATTTTTTTTCAATGAGTTTTTGTTTTAGGACTATTTCTTCTTTATTTAGGTTTCCCTCGTAATAATCGTGAATAAAGGATATTTCTTCATCTTTGAAGTTTAGCAGATAAATAATGGGCAGTGAATATTTCTTGTTTAATAAGTCGTTTTTGTCATTTTTCAAATCCAAATCTTTTAAATCATTGTTTAATTGTCCAATTAAACCGATGATCTTGGCGTAAGTTTCGACTTCGTCCGGCCGTTCGCCGCCTGCTAAAACCGTTCCGGCCAAGCAAGCAAGGGCAACAAGGGAGCCGGATTTTTCCATTGTCATGTCGATGTAATCTTTTTCGCTTTTGCAAATGTTGAGGAGATCTTTATGCTGCCCGTTTACGGAGTCCATGGCAAATTTCGTAATGATTTCGACACATTTGAGCTTATGTTCAAAGTTGGAATTTAAAATGGTTCTTATGCATAAGAAAGGCAGTGCGCTGGCTGCATTTAACGCCAGGTGTTTTTCCTTGTACCAAGGTTTTGCAAAGAAGTCTCCGTCCTCAAAGTCGTCCAGTATATCGGATTGCAAAATTAAAAGTTCGATTGCCCCGGCAATTTTGCAAATTTCTTCTGTTTCCGGGCCGTCAAACATGGTATAGTGAAGGATGAGCAATTCTGCAAACGGAAACCCTTTGGCAGCTTGGTAGTCAACATATTCCAACAATCTTTGTTTTAAGTCATTTTCTGTTATTTGCTCATGGATCATGTCGTAAATGGATTCTTTTATTTTCGTTGAATGATTGGTTTCCACCGCCTCCCTCCTTGCGAAAGTTCATTCGCCACAAAAAGGTGGCAGAAATTGACGACGATTTTTTATCGTCCCGCCGGATTTTGGCAAGAATTGCTGGATAATTTAAGACCTATACTGGCAGGAGTTACAAAAATCGTCATCTTTTACATTTATGTCTATTATACAATAAATTCAAAAAAATTTTCATAAAATATACAAAAGTTATTTTTTTTACAATTTTCTTTCAATATTTTCTAACAAATTGAGCCTCCCCTTTTTTTATGCGGTTTTGGCAGATGTTCAGGCGAATCATTTGCTGATGGGCCGCAAATACGCGGAATTTTTTGGATGGCGAATGTCCGGACAGTGCGGGGCGGCCGTCCCTGCGAGGAGGAGCCTTTTTAACGAGGAGATTGTCGGCATATTAAGGCGGGGGATGGTGATATTTGTAAAAATATGTTTTGCGCAAAGACATGGCGAATGGCTGTTTAAGACAGCCGGGGACCGGGTTTGCATTCGTTCGCGGGCCGCTCCGGAGGATTTGCTGAAAATTTTTCATGAGAATATGGTATGATGGACATGAGGTTGACATAAAAAGCCGTTATTGACTTTTTTAGTCAGCCTCATTTTTTTATATCGAAAAGATTTTTCAGTGGAAGCCTATTTTTCATCCTGTTCAGGCCGCATTTCACAGATCCGTTTGCAAGGGTATTCAGGCATTGTTCAGGCCGCGGTTGCAAGCGGCTCTCAGGGACGATGGGGAGAATTTCCCATCCATCGTTTTTGCAATTATGAACGGAAACTTCCGGATGCTGATTCAAAACATTTTCCATCTGTAATGATGATGGGGCGCTCACCCACGGATGATGAAGAAGAGACGGTTTCCAACCGTGATCATGAATGAGGCGGGAACATTTCCAACCGCGATTATAATTGGAAACTCGGCGGCTTTGTGAAGAAAGGACATGGCGGCTAAACCCGCTTTTCCTATATTTGCTTTTAAAGGGGGCTCTCCGAATGTATAAATTGATAGCGATTGATATTGACGGCACGTTGTTAAATGACAGGCGGGAAGTAACGGATGAAGTTCGCGAGGCCATTATCGCGGCAAAAAAGCAGGGGGTAAAGATCGTCCTGTGCAGCGGCAGGGCCGTGGGCGGAGTAACTTTATTTTTGGAAGAATTGAAGTTAAACGGTGACGATGATTATATCATTGCTCTCAACGGAGCCCGGATTTTGAAAGCGGCCAACAATGAGGTCATTGACAAACGGACTTTGGGTTTGAACGATTTAAAAGATTTGTATGCGCTCGGCCGGGAACTTGACACGCATACGATCTTTTTTGATGATACGAGCATTTATTCATTGCATAAATATATTCATAAATATACGGTCCAGGCGGCTTTCTTGTCGCAAGTGAAATTGTTTTATTGCGGCATTGACGAAGTGGCGGATGATTGCGACATTTCCCAAATATTGTTTGTCGACGACCCGGAACGGATGGGAACTGTTTTTGCTTCTTTGCCGGATGAAATAAAAAATAAATATACGATTGTGAGGAGCACGCCTTATTATATCGAGTTTCTTCACCCCGAAGCGACCAAGGGCAATGCGGTGAAAATTCTTGCCGAAAAGCTTGGCATTCGGCGGGAAGAGGTCATGTGCATCGGCGACGGCGGCAATGATTTGTCAATGATCCAATATGCCGGCTGCGGGGTGGCCATGGGAAATGCCACCGATGAACTGAAGGAGCATGCCGATTATATTACTCTTTCAAACAATGAATCGGGTGTGGCGTATGCCATTCGGAAGTTGGTGCTGGAATAGGGCGGGCGCCACTCCGGCACGATTTTTGCGTCCGCGCCTTTTTCAGTGATCGTTCTTTTTCCGGCGTCAGGAGATGTATTTCCTCTTTTTTCAATCAGACAGAATAAGAAGCATGTTCGGTTCCGGCAGCAGGGAAGGGGAATTCTTTCCTGCTGTTTCGGACCCCGTTCATCTCTTCTTATATTCTTCTATTCTTTCATGCAGCCCTCCATCATTTTTCCCATTTAAGAATATATTTCTGCCGTTCATTCCCGGAGCAGGGCGAGTTGAAAAACAAAACGGCGCTGTGCTTGTCCGAATGCATAAATGTGCTGCCGTTTGGCTCCCTATGTTGTTGCGTTTGCGGCAGAGGAAAAAACGGCGAAAAAAATTTCTCATAATTTTGATAATTCATATTGACTTACTTGGAAAAAGGAGGTATGATACTCAATAAATAAGAAAACGGATAAATTTACTCGGCATTAAAACTCCGCAGCACAAGCGTTGGCTTCGGAGATGAAACGACCAATCTCTCTCGCTGTTTCAAGTAATACTGTTCACGGAGGAGAAGGTGATGGAGTGGAAATTGCCCAAAAAGCTCGAAGGGAAGTGGCAGTATATTCTGTCGCAAATAGAAAAGCTCGAATACGGCTCAATCTTAATCACGGTGCATGCCGGCGAAATTACGCAAATCGACGTAACGGAAAAGAAACGGTTTTCCTTGCAAAAAGCCAACAAATAACTTTGCCGCAATGAAAAGCAAGTTGACATAAATATCCGCCAAAACATGTATATCCAATCCGCATCTTAAAAATAAATATGTGCCTGTTTGCATCCGATTGGACCACCAAAGGATACAGAACTTTCCCGGTTTCTGTATCCTTTTCTTTTTTGAAAATTGCTGCCGGCATGCCGCAGAAAGCAAAACAAAAAGGGGGAATGAAGATGGGGCAAAGGGAGAATTCCCGGAATCCGCCGGAACAGGGGGAAACGCCGGGGCCCCCAAGGGAACCCGGGCAGAGCGGCCGACCAAAAGCGCACCCGGGCGGAAACCGGGACAAACCGCAAAAAATGAAAAGAAAGGAAGTTGAGCACATGGAACTGTTTTGGTTTATTCCCACTCACGGCGACGGCCGATATTTGGCGTCGAAAAAAGGAGCGCGGGCAACCGGCTATCACTACTTCCGGCAGATTGCCCAAGCTGCCGACCATTTAGGTTACAGCGGAGTGTTAATACCCACGGGTAAATCATGCGAAGACCCTTGGATCGTCGCATCCAGCCTGATACCAGCCACGGAAAAGCTAAAGTATTTGGTCGCCCTCCGCCCGGGCCTGATGTCACCGACCGTTGCGGCGCGGATGGCTTCCACGCTCGACCGTTTATCAGGCGGAAGACTGCTCGTTAATATCGTTGCCGGGGGAGACCCGGTTGAATTGGCCGGCGACGGGCTGTTTCTCGATCATGACAGCCGCTATGAAGCCACCGGTGAATTTTTGACCGTTTGGCGAAAAATTTTGGCGGAAGAAAAAGTGGATTTTCAAGGCAGCCACGTGCACGTGCAGGGGGCGGAACTCCTTTATCCTTCCGTGCAAAAACCGCATCCGCCGATCTTCTTCGGAGGTTCTTCGGAAGCGGGAATAAAAGTTGCCGCGGAACACGCAGATGTTTACTTGACATGGGCTGAACCGCCGGCCCAAGTGGAACAAAAACTCAATCAAGTGAGAAAACAAGCCGCCGAGCAAGGGAGAACGATTAAATTCGGCATCCGGCTTCATATCATCGTCCGCGAAACGGAAGAGGAAGCCTGGCAGGCCGCGGAAGATCTCATCCGTCACGTGGATGACAAAACGATCGCCGCGGCGCATAATATCTTCGCCAGGATGGATTCGGTCGGGCAAAGACGGATGAGCGAACTGAATAACGGCAGCCGCGCCAACCTGGAAATCAGTCCCAACTTATGGGCGGGAATCGGCCTTGTGCGGGGCGGAGCCGGCACGGCCCTGGTCGGCGATCCTGAAACGGTTGCGCAAAGACTGAAAGAATATGCCGATTTGGGCATTGAAAAATTCATTCTCTCCGGGTATCCCCATTTGGAAGAAGCCTACCGGGTTGCGGAATGGTTGTTTCCGAAACTTCCTGTAAAAATAAGCCAGCAGCCCGGAGAGAGAGCTTTTGTAAGTCCGTTCGGCGAACTGGTCGTCAATGAAAAAATATCAAGCTTCTAAAATGGCGGTTCCATCATCCGATGTCGCGTGACGCATGACGGAACGTTTTCGGTGCAGGCTGTAACCGCGTTTCTATAAAACATTCTTAATCATTTTGGCGGGCGTCGAAAAAACGGACGCCTGCCCCTTTGTTACAGAAACAGACAAGGAGGAGCAAAGATGTCCGGTCGCAGAAGAATTCTTCTGTTCTTGTTATTCATGATCCCCGTTTTCCTTCTGGCCGCTTGCCGGCCGGAAGTGTCCGGCGGGGAAAATGACGGCAAAAAAACCATCCGCTTCGGATATCAAAAATTTGGAATCATGACCATTCTCAAAGCGGAAGGAACACTCGATGAAAGGCTCAAAAAGCTGGGCTATGACGTGGTTTGGACGGAATTCCCCGGAGGACCGCAAATGCTTGAGGCTTTGAATGCGGGAAGCATTGACTTTGGCGCCACCGGAGAAGCGCCACCCATCTTTGCCCAAGCCGCCGGAGCGCCTATAGTATATTTTGCCAATGAACCGGAAAATCCTCGCGGTGAAGCGATTGTGGTCCCAAAAAATTCACCGATTCAAACGGTGTCCGATTTAAAAGGGAAAAGAATTGCTTTAAATAAAGGCTCCAATGTTCATTATTTGCTGGTTCGGGCTTTGGAAGAAGCGGGGCTGGATTATGACGACGTGGAAACGGTATTTTTGCCCCCTTCCGATGCCAGGGTCGCTTTTGAAAAAGGTTCGGTGGATGCTTGGGCGATTTGGGATCCGTTTTTGGCCGACGCAGAGTTTCATGCCGGAGCCCGGCAAATCGCAGACGGAACGAATCTCGTGGATAACAGGGAATTCTTTTTGGCAACGAAATCCCTTGCCAAAGAACATCCCGATGTGCTGGAGGCCATTTTTGAAGAACTGGAAAGGATTGAGGTGAAAATGGAAAAGAATCAAGCGGAAATTGCAGAATTTCTTTCGCCGCAAGTGGGGATTGGCGCCGATGTTTTGGAGGCTGTTCTGGCGAGGCGAAGATACGGCGTTGAACGGACAAGTGCGGAAACGCTCCGGGATCAGCAAAAAATCGCCGACAAGTTTTACGATCTTGGTTTAATCCCGGAAAGAATCAATATTTCAGAAGCATCTTTGGAGGCGGTGAAATAGCTGTGAAAAAGAAAAACACTTTTGTCAAAAAAGCCGCGCCGTGGACGATCCCGCTGCTTATCATATTTTCCTGGCAAGGACTGTCATCTTTGGACTTGATTTCGGAAAGATTTTTATCCAGCCCTGCTGCGATTCTGTCGGCGGCATATGAATTGACTGCGGACGGTTCTCTGTTAAGGGATGTGGCCGTCAGTTTGCGCCGGGTTCTTTGGGGATTTTTTATCGGCGGCAGCATCGGGTTTCTTTTCGGACTGTTCAACGGAATTTCCAAATTGTCGGAGGCCTTGTTCGATTCAACCATTCAAATGGTGCGCAATATCCCCCATTTGGCATTAATTCCGCTTGTGATTTTGTGGTTTGGGATTGACGAGGCGGCGAAAATTTTTCTTGTCGCTTTGGGCACTTTTTTTCCTATTTATATCAATACGTATCACGGCATCCGCAATGTGGATGCATCTCTTGTGGAAATGGCCCGGGTGTATGAATTGAAGGGGTTTGCCTTGTTCAGGCATGTGATTTTGCCGGGAGCCCTGCCGTCCATTTTTGTCGGCCTCCGATATGCGATCGGGATTGCGTGGATCACTTTGATCGTCGCCGAAACGATTGCCGCCGGTTCCGGAATTGGCTATATGGCCATGACGGCGAGGGAATTTATGCAGTTGGATATTGTGCTATTGAGCATTATTTTGTATGCGCTGCTCGGGAAATTGTCCGACTTGATTGCGAAATGGTGTGAACAAAGATTTTTGCGCTGGAACAAGGTTTATCAACAATAAGCGGAGGTGCGGAGGATGAGCGTAAAAAACAGGCATGAACCGCTGTTGCATCTGGCCGGTGTGGGGAAATTTTACGGTGACAAGGAAGTTTTAAAAAACATCCATCTTCGGATATATCACGGGGAATTCGTGGCCGTTGTCGGCAGGAGCGGCTGCGGGAAAAGCACGCTGCTCCGGGTCATGGCCGGTTTGGAGAGTATTCAGGAAGGGAAAATTTTTGTCCGGGGACGGGAATTGAAGGAGAGAAATAAACTGGCCAAAATCATGTTTCAGGACGGACGGCTTTTGCCGTGGAAAAATGTCGCCGAGAATGTCGGTCTCGGACTAAAAAAGGAAAGTCAGAGAGAAAAGATAGCTTCCCTTCTGGAACAAGTCGGGTTAAGGGAACATGCCGGGAAATGGCCCTCTGAACTGTCGGGAGGCCAGCAGCAGCGGGTGGCGCTGGCGAGGGCCCTCATTCATGAACCGGAACTGCTGTTATTGGATGAACCTCTTGGGGCGTTGGATGCTTTGACAAGGCTGGAAATGCAGGATTTGATAGAAAACTTGTGGCGGAAAAAGAGGCCCGGCGCCGTTCTCGTTACTCACGATGTGGAAGAAGCGGTCGCTTTGGCGACAAGGGTAATATTAATAGAAAACGGAACGATTGCCATGGATCTCCCGGTAAACTTGCCCTATCCCCGCCAGCGGGACAGCGCGGTTTTCCGCAAATTGGAAAAACAAATTTTGAACAGAATTTTTAACAAACCGGATGAGCCTGTTTATATAGGGCGGGATGAAGGGAACTTCAGGCAAAGGGAGGTTGCGGGAAACATTGGACGAGTGTAATTGCAATGAACGGCACAGCCGATGGAAACAAGCGGCTGTGCCGTTTCCCGTCTCGGGGCGCGGCGGTCAAAGCCGTTCTTGTTTAGAAGTTTGTCGAAAGGGCAGGTGATTTTAATTTAACGGCTCAACAATTCCTAATGGTCGCGGGGTGCCGTTCAAGAATGTTTGGAAAAAACGTCCCCCGATGCCCGAAGAAGATGGAAAAATCAATTCCCGCTTCCGCCGGCACGGTTTTTTGCCGCCTTTTTCTCCAATTCTTTTAATCTGGCCAGTTCGGCCTCCCGTTTCCCGCTGTCAAGGCGGTATGCATCATCCAAGAGGCGGAACAGCATTTTATCTTTTGTTTCAAAAGGAACGGGCAGACTTTTGATGATCGAGCGGCATTCGGAAAGGAATTCTGTATAATCCTTCCAAGTTTCATCGAAATACTCTGCCAGCACTTTTTTCAGTTTGCGGGTCAGCTTCGGACTGGCTCCGGTGGTGGATACAGCGATTTTCAATTTTCCCCGGCGGATGACAGCGGGAAAAAAGACGTTTCCGTTCTCCGCTTGCTCCGCGTTGCAAAGCAACCGGTCCGGGGGAACGGAGCGGGCCAGTTCCTCGTTTGCCCTCGGGTCATTGGTGGCGAGAACGACCAGCATCGCATCTTGAAAATCTTCCGGCGCCGCTTTTCTCTGCACCAGTTGATAGCCGCATTTTTCCGCCAACTTCCTTGCCTCGGCGCAAAATTCCGGAGCAATAAAGATGATCCTCGGATTTTCCGCACTCAACGCGGCCGCTTTACGGGCGGCCGTTTTTCCCCCGCCGGCGATGACGACTTTTTTCCCTGCCAATTGAATGAGAAGCGGCTGCATGGCCGGCTGCCTCCTTTCCCAAAGCGTTTTTGACGAACGCTTGTAAAATGGCTTCATGACGGCTGAGAGGCCCGGTATGGAAGACGGGCACCCCCTGTTGGCGGTATGCTTTTACCGCGCGGATGATTTTTGAAAAAAGCACACCCGGAAAAAGCAGATACGGGATGACGATGATTTTCCTTCCTTGCAATGTTGTATTGACGGCCCATTGCATTCCTTCGTCCAAACACGGTCGGGCGGAGGCAAGATAACAGGTGGAGGTGTTTTGAACCCCGAGCCGTTCCGCCAACCCCGCGGCGATTTTTTCACAGGCTGTGCGGACGGAAGGATCGCTGCTTCCCCGCGCCGCAAGCAAGACCGTATCGCCGGGATGGACGCCGGCTGCCGGCTGTTCGGCCATTTCCGCAAGGCCGTCCAAAATGTCCGCTTGTACCCCGGCCGCATCTTTCAAGGCGACGGCCACGCCGGGATATTCCTTCTGCAGGCGGGCAAGAATCTCCGGAATATCCCGTTTCATGTGTCCGGCCGCCAAAAGAAAGAGGGGAACAACGGTGACGGAAGTTGCCCCTCTCTTGACGCATTTTTTAAAGCCTTCTTCAATCGTCGGCGCGCTGAGTTCGAGAAAACTTGTTTCCTGAATGGCGGCGGGTACTTTTTTCATGATGCTTCCTATAAATGTTTTTGCTTCAGCAACTCCTTCTTCAGTTCGGGAGCCGTGGGCGACATACAAAATTCCTTGCACGGTTATTAATCCTCCTTTCGCGGAAAATAGGGTCCTGCCAAAAAGAAACGGCGCTTTTTCCCTTTACCGTTACACCGCCGGCCGTTTCAATTTCTTGTTTGATTTTCAACGACCCACAACCGGCCGTTTCATTCCGTGTCCGGGCGATGAATGTCTCCGCTTGATCCACATTACATGTATGATTGATGAATGCCTCCGGGAGGCCGTTTCTCCTTCTTTCTGCGGGCTTCCCGGATGGCAAATGCCCGCCGGGGGTTTCTTGAAATGGCGGGTCCTTTTTCCAAAAAGGGCATCTTTCCAAAGAGGGGATTCCTTCCCGAAAACCGACCGGGTTTGCGCCCGCCGGACCGGGGAGGGGGGATACGAAACGTTTTCCGGTTCTCTTCAGCGGGCGCAATCCCGTGATAGGCCGCCCCTTCTTCGCACAGTACCGCGAGCAATTACCCGTAAACCGCACTGAGGAAAGGGGCGGCTTCTTTTTGAAACCAATTCAGTTCTCTTGCCAACTTAACAACTTCGCCGATGACAATCATGCTCGGATTAGTAATGTTCTCCTCATGCGCTTTGTCCACAATATCGGCCAAGATGCCCGTCACAGTTTTTTGATTGGCGCATGTGCCCCGGTGAATGAGGGCGGCGGGGGTTTCCGGCGCTTTTCCCGCTTGCAGCAAGCTTTGCACGATATGGGGAAGGCGGCTGACCCCCATGTAAATGCACAAAGTGTCCACCCCATTGGCAAGATGGAACCATTGGCTGCCGTCCAATTCCTTGTCTGCTTGGTGGCCGGTGACAAGGGCAAAACTGCGGCTGATTCTCCGGTGGGTGACGGGGATTCCCGCATAGGCCGGAACGCCGATGCCCGCCGTGATGCCGGGAACGACCTCAAAGGGAATGCCGTGTCTTGCGCAGGCAAGGGCCTCCTCGCCGCCGCGGCCGAACACGAACGGGTCGCCCCCTTTCAAGCGCACGACTTGTTTCCCTTTTTTGGCGAATTTGATGATCAGTTCATTGATCGTTTCCTGTTTTAAAGCATGGCAAGATGGGGCTTTCCCTCCGTAAATCAGATTGGCTCCCTTTTTTGCATGCCGGAGCAAATCCGGATGGACGAGCCGGTCATAGATGATGACGTCGCCTTGCTGCAAAATTTTCAGCCCTTTGACTGTGATCAGTTCCGGGTCGCCCGGACCGGCGCCGACGAAATACACTTTACCGGCCATAGGCATGTTCCTCTCTTAAAATATTTCTTTCTTGCAAGAAGCGGATGATTTGTTCTACGCATTCCCCGACAGAGTGACGGCCTGTATCAAGGACAATCTCCGGCTGTTCCGGCGGTTCGTACGGGGAATCGATCCCTGTGAAATTTTTGATCTCCCCCGCGCGCGCTTTTTTGTATAATCCTTTCAGGTCGCGGCGCTCGCACTCTTCCAAGGGGCACTTGACATACACTTCAATGAATTCCCCTTCTTCAAAAAGGGTTCGCACCCGCTCCCGATCCGCCCGGAAAGGGGAAATGAAGGCGGTGATGACGATCGTGCCGCTGTCGACAAACAATTTGGCCACTTCCCCGATGCGGCGGATGTTTTCCGTCCGGTCGGCCGCCGAAAAACCGAGATCTTTGTTCAACCCGTGGCGGATATTGTCCCCGTCGAGAACATATTCTTGCACGCCGCGCCGGAACAAAGATTGCGACAGGGCGTTGGCGATCGTCGATTTTCCCGAGCCGGACAGGCCGGTCAACCAGAGCACGCAGCTGGAGTGGCCGTTTTTGCGCCGGCGGTCTTCTTTTGATACGGACGCGTGATGCCATTGGATGTTGGTCGCTTTCATAATGAGTCCCTCCTTACCGTTTCACCTGCTGCCTTAACCCTTCCACAAGGACTTCGACCACCTCTTTCCGGCTGAACGTGGGGGGAGGGAGGATGCCGTTTCTGAGCATTTCCCTCACTTTGGTGCCGGAAAGGATGACGCGGTCTTCGTCCGGGTGGGGACATGTTTTTTCCGAAGCCATCCCGTCGCATTTTTTGCAGTAAAAACTGTTCTCGAAAAACAGCGGCCGGATGCCCAATTCTTCTTCCGTAAATTCATGGAAAATCAACTGGGCGTCGTATGTGCCGTAGTAGTTGCCCACGCCGGCATGATCGCGGCCGACAATAAAATGGGTGCAGCCGAAATTTTTCCGGACGATGGCATGGAAAACCGCCTCCCGCGGCCCCGCATAGCGCATCGCCGCCGGGAACACCCCGAGAAGTACCCGTTCTTTCGGATAGTAATGGTCAATCAACACCCGGTAGCTTTTCAGGCGGACATCGGCGGGAATGTCATCGGCTTTCGTTTCGCCGACGAGCGGATTGATGAACAGGCCGTCCACCGTTTCCAAAGCCGCTTTTTGAATGTACTCATGGGCGCGGTGAATCGGATTTCTCGTCTGGAATCCGACAACCGTTTTCCACCCTTTCGAGGCAAACAAAATCCGCGTTTCCGCCGGTTCAAACCACACATCTTCAAAAATGCCTTTGGCCGGCTTTTTCACGAGGGTTACCTTCCCGGCCACATAGACCGGGCCTCTGGCGAACAGTCTCGCTACCCCCGGATGGGCCGGATCATCCGTTTTGTAGACGTTGAGCGCCTCCCTTCGGAGATCAGGCCGGTACCATTCGGCTATTTCGATGACGCCGTAAACGGTCCCGTTGTGGGTAAGTTTGTAAAGTTTTCCTTCTTGCAACGTTTTGGCGGTTTCCTCCGTGACGGGAAGGGTGATCGGAATCGACCACACCGTTCCGTCGGCAAGGCGCATCGATTCGAGCACCGATTCATAATCCTCTTTCCCGAGAAAACCGGTCAGCGGGCTGAAAACGCCCGTCGCAATCAGTTCCAAATCACTGAGGGCGACCCGGTCGATGGAAATTTCACCGGAAACAGACGACAGATCGAAGTCCGGATCGAATTTATCAATTAATGTTCCGCCGTGAGGTTTCGGCAAGGTCATCATGATTCATCCTTTCTTTCAGTTTTAACAAGGCCCTTTTGGAGACGTCCGGCCAATGGCCATCCCCCGGCCTGTCATGGCCGTTCGGCCGGAAGCAGGCTCTTCGGGCGGTTGTCGGCGAAGCCTTTTTTAAAAGAAGCGTGCTCTTCGGGCAGTTGTCGGCAAAGCCTTTTTTTAAAAGAAGCTTGCTTTTCGGCGGTTGTCGGCGAAGCTTTTTTTAAAAAAAGCAGCCAAAGGCCGCTGGTAAGAGCGGGCCGACGGCGGGGGGAGGAAGCCCCGGGGTGCGGTTCAGTCGGTGTGCAGGCCGCATTCAGTTTTGGAAAAACCGGCCCATCTTCCCGCCCGCGAATCGCCGTCTTTTTTGACCGGGCGTGTGCACGGCATGCAGCCGATGCTCGGGTAATGGCGGTCATGGAGTTTGTTGTAGGGAAGGTTCCGCTGTTTGATGTATGTCCATACGTCTTCCCATGTCCAGTAAATGAGCGGGCAGATTTTGATGTTCTTGAATTTGTTGTCTTTATTAATGTATTCCGTCTTGGCCCGTTCCGGTGATTGTTCTCTCCGCAGTCCGGAAATCCACGCTTGTTTGCCGGCCAGCGCTTTTTTCATCGGGATCACTTTGCGGATCTCGCAGCACAGATCCGGGTTTCTTTTCCACAAGGCGGAACCGTGGCGGGCCGCCTGTTCGTCCGGGGTGAGTTCCGGCTTGATTCTTTGGATGCGGAGTTTGGGAAACCGCCGTTCGATTTCGGCAATGACCTCGTATGTTTGCGGAAAGTGCAGCTCCGTGTCGATGAAAATGATGCGCGCATCCGGCTTGATTTGGGCGATCAAGTCGATGAGCACAATGGCTTCCGCCCCAAAGCTCGATGCGTAAACGATTTTTTCGTCGTCGAAGGTATCGTATGCCCATTTGAGAACGGGGCGGGCGCCTTTTGTCTCGTCATCTTTGGGAAAGAGGCGGGAAATGTCCCGCCAGTTGTCATAAGTGACAGCCGGGATGGTCATGTCGGGCCTCCTCTCTGTTGTCCGGTGATTTTTTGGAAAAACAAATCGATTTACTCGGCTTTTAAGGTTCAAAAATTAAGGAAAAGTGCCTGATACTTCCGTTTAGCGGGCTTCCGGTTTTCGGGAAAACAAATGCATTTAGCCGGCTTTAATGGCGGATAACGGTCCTAAGCAGAGTTTTCGGCTTGGCTTAACGGTTTGAAACGGCACGAAACCAAGTTCTTTTTTAATCGTGGAAATGGGTTCCGTCGGTCGTCTCTTTCACAATTCCCGCCCGGATGACAAAATCCCCGAACCGTTCGCCGTCTTTTCTTTCTTGTGCGTAGCGGGAGAGTAAGAGGCGCAGTTCCTGCAAGATTTCTCCCTCGCCGATATTTTCCCGGTACAGCTTCCCGAGGCGGCTTCCGTCAAAGGCCCCGCCGAGGTACATATTGTATTTGCCGAGAGATTTTCCGATAAAGGCGATTTCCCCGAGGACGTGGCGGGCGCAGCCGTTCGGGCAGCCGGTCATGCGGATGGTGATTTCCTCATCCCACAGTCCCTGTTCTTTGAGAATTTCATCGATTTTATCGATTAAGGACGGCAAATACCGTTCCGCTTCCGCCATCGCCAGTCCGCATGTGGGCAAAGCCACGCAGGCGAGCGAGTTTCTTCGCAGGGCGGAAATGCGGCTGCCGTCATTCAGGCCGTATTTCTGCAAAATGTGTTCAATCGTTTGTTTTTCTTCCGCCGGAATGTTGGCGATGACGAGATTTTGGTTCGGCGTGAGATGAAATTCGCCCCGGTGGACGTTGGCAATTTCCCGCAGTCCCGTTTTCAACAAATAGTTGTCCTTGTCTTTTACCCGTCCGCCCTCGATAAAAAGCGTGCAGCTCCACGTTCCGTTTTCGTTTTCCACCCAGCCGTAGCGGTCGCCGTTATGGTCGAACCGGAAAGGCCTTGCTTCATCGAGCTTCCACCCGAGGCGGCGTTCCAGTTCTTCTTTGACCGTTTCGAGGCCGAGGCGGTCGACGGTATATTTGAAACGGGCGTTTTTCCGGTTGGACCTGTTGCCGTAGTCGCGCTGAATGGTCATGACTTTTTCGGCCACTTCCAAGATTTGTTCCGGTTTGCAGAACCCGATCACTTTGGCCAGTTGGGGGTAGGTGCTTTTGTCCCCATGGGTCATGCCCATGCCGCCGCCGATGGCGATATTAAAACCGGCCAGCCGCCCGTTTGCGATGATGGCGATAAAGCCGAGATCTTGCGAAAAAACGTCCACGTCGTTGGACGGCGGAACGGCAATGCCGATTTTGAATTTTCTCGGCAGGTAGGTCGGACCGTACAAAGGCTCGATCTCTTCTTTATCGGGTGTCCCCGCCACTTTTTCCTCATCGAGCCAGATTTCATGGTAGGCTCTGGTTTTTGGAAGCAGGCTTTCGCTCAGTTTTTTCGCCCACTCATACACTTCGGCGTGAAAGCGGGATTGGCCCGGATTGACGTTGCACATCACATTCCGGTTGACATCGCCGCATGCGGCAATCGTATCGAGCAACGTTTTGTTAATCGTCTGGATCGTTTCCTTTACATTCCATTTCAGGACGCCGTGGATTTGAAACGTTTGCCTCGTTGTCAGTTTTAGGGTGCCGTTGCCGTATTTTTCGGACAGTTCATCGATGACAAGCCACTGTTCCGGCGTGGCCACGCCGCCGGGCAGACGGACGCGGATCAGGAATTGATAGGCCGGTTCCAGTTTTTTCCGCTGCCGCTCCGTGCGGAGATCGCGGTCGTCCTGCAAATAGCTGCCGTGAAACTTCAACAATTGCGCCTCGTTTTCCGGCAGGCCGGCGCTGAGGGGATTGGCAAATTCTTCTTTTAGATTGCCCCGCAAGTAATGGCTGTTCCTTTTAATAACCTCATTGGGGCTTGGCGGTCCTTCAGGGGCTTGCAGCCGTTTTGTGGTCATTGGCAACACTCCTTTCTTTTTGTGAAAAGAACTTTTTGTTTACGGTCCAGGGACAATTCGATGTGGCGCGTTTCTTTGTTGGAACCGCGTCCGTTCAAACTGCGTCCCGGGTTTCTGCTGTTTTTCAACGTTGTCGCCGGGATTATGACTGTTTCTTGAAAGTTTTGCCAAGGTGCGCATTGGGAGTATGGCTGTTTTTTGCAAATAAGCCGTTTTGGGTAAAGTTGCGATACGGGTGCACGGCTGTTTTTTTAATGCTGCGAACCGGAACCGTGTTTTCCGCCTTTTTTGTAAATCATTTTTTTCCCGGCTGCGAACGGGACCCCCGGATTCCGATTGTTTGTTGCTAATAAACATCCCGCCGGTAGCGGTTTTCCGCAGCCAAATTGGCCACATATTCTTCCGCTTGTTCACGGCTCAGCCCGCCTTCTTTTTCAATAATGCGGATAAGGGTTTCATGGACGTCTTTGGCCATCCGCTTTTCGTCTCCGCAGACATAGAGAACGGCGCCGTCCTCGAGCCACCGGAACAGTTCGCGGCTGTTTTCTTGCATGCGGTGCTGCACATAAATCTTTTCTTTTCTGTCCCGGGAGAAGGCGACATCGAGTTTAGTGAGCACGCCTGACTCCAGCCACTGTTTCCACTCGGTCTGGTAGAGAAAATCGGTCATGAAATGCTGCTCCCCGAAAAAGAGCCACGATTTGCCCGCCGCTCCTTGTTCTTCCCGCTCCTGCATGAAAGCGCGGAACGGAGCCACCCCCGTTCCCGGGCCGATCATGATGATGGGAGTGTCGGGATCGTCCGGAAGTCTGAAGCTGTCGTTTTCTTGGATAAAAACAGGGACAGTAACCCCGGGCTGCAGCCGTTCGGCGCAAAAGTTCGAGCACACCCCCTTGCGCTGCCGTCCGTGGGCGGTGTAGCGCACGACACCGACGGTTACATGGACCTCATCAGGATTAGCCGCCAAACTGCTTGAGATGGAGTACAGGCGGGGCGGCATTTTCCGCAAAACCGAGACAAATTCTTGCGGCGTGCCGCCCCACCGGCCGAAATCGCGGATGAGATCCAGGAGATCGCGTCCGTAGACGTATTCTTTTAACTTGTGCTCTGTCGCGACAAGATCGCGCAGGGCTGCGTTGCCGGTGATTTGGGCGATTTTTTCCAGGAGCGGTTTTGACAGAACCGTAATTTCATATTGTGTTGTCAACGCCTCCTTGAAAGAGAGGATATCGCCCTGTTCATTGATGGTCACGGACTCATTCGGGTTCCAGTCCAGCTCGTCTAAAATGCGCTCCACGAGTTCCGGGTCGTTTTCCGGATAAATGCCGAGGCAGTCTCCCGGTTGGTAAGCAAGCCCTGAACCTTCCAGGGACAATTCGATGTGGCGCGTTTCTTTGTTGGAACCGCGTCCGTTCAAATTGATATTTTCCAGCACTTCCGCCCGGAACGGATTGCTGCGCGAATAGGCGCTCGTTGTTTGCGGCGCGGTCTCTAGGGCGGCTGCGGCGGGAGCGACTTCAATGAGCTCCTGCTTTTTTAACGCGTTGATCACGCCGGCGAGCCATTTGGCGGCCGGCCCTTCAAAATCGAGATCGCAGTCTGCCCGGGGGTGAAGCCTCGTTCCGCCCAGTTCTTCCAGCCGGCGGTCAAAGTCTTTGCCCGTTTGGCAGAAAAACTCGTATGAACTGTCCCCGAGCCCCAGGACGGAAAATTGAAGATGCTCCAGTTTCGGTGCTCTTTTGCTGTGGAGAAATTCATGGAACGAGACCGCATTGTCGGGCGGTTCACCCTCGCCGTGGGTGCTGACAATGATGAGCAGGGTTTCAACCTTCTTTAGTTTTTGCGGCTTGAATTGATTCATCGCTGCGACTGTTGTCTTAAAGCCGTGTTTTTCCAGTTCGGCGGCGGCTTTTTTGGCCAGTCCGCGGCTGTTTCCCGTTTGGGAACCGTAGAGAATGGTTATTTCTTTGGTTGTTGCGGGCGCCGGATGCGCGCCCGGAGCGGTGCCGGCCTGTTGCCCCGTTATTTGTGAAGCCCCTGCCAGGTAGCCGCTGAGCCAGATTTTTTGCTGTTCTGTCAGAGCAGGCACAATCCGGTTCAGCAGGTCGGCTTGTTCTTTATTGAAAGGGCTGTTTTTTTCATGAAAACGCAAAATATTCACCTCGCAGTTTTGTGGATCTATACCAACTTTTCCGATAAAATAGGTAGGTATTAGGGGTGAAAATATTCAGAATATTTATATATTACACTTTACTGAAAAATGACTGTGATGTGAAATAAAAATTTTTTATGGCTGAAATAAAAAAAGCTAATCAAAGGGGTGTCGCATGGTGCAGTATGAGGAATTAATCACTTTCGTCACGCTGGCTGAAGTGAAAAGTTTTACAAAAACGGCGGAAAAACTGCTCATGTCCCAGCCGAATGTGAGCTTGCATATCAAAAATTTGGAGGAAGAATTTCAAACGAAATTGTTCCACCGCTCGCCGCGTTTTTTAAAGATTACCGAGAGCGGGGAACTGTTATTGGAACGGGCCAAACAGATGATTAAAATTTACGAGCAGGCTAAAGAGGAGATTCTTGATTTGCAAAATGCGGTCAGGGGCCGAATGAAAATCGGCGCCAGTTTTACGATTGGGGAATATGTATTGCCGCGTCTGCTGTCTAATTTAAGGCGCCGCTACGAAGATTTGGAACCGGATGTCATCATCGGGAATACGGAGGAAATTGTCCGGGCGGTCCGCCTGTTGGAAGTGGATATCGGCTTGATCGAAGGGCGGACAACGGATGAAGAGTTGCATGCCGTGCCGTTTATGGAGGACGAATTATTTTTTGTGGCTTCTTGTGCCCATCCTTTGGCGAAAAAGAAGCCTGTAAGAATGGAAGATTTGCAAAACCAAACATGGATTACCCGCGAACCGGGTTCGGGTACGAGGGACTATTTGCAACATGTGATCAATTCGCACGGATTGAAAGTTAAATCGATGATTACGATCAGCAGCAACCAAGGAATCAAGGAAGCGGTGATCCAAGGAATGGGGCTGTCGCTATTGTCCGGGGCCGTCATCGAACGGGAGGTCAAGCATAAATATCTTTCCGTCATTCAACCGGAAAACCGCTCCTTTACCAGAACGTTTTCCTACATTTACTCGCCGTTGAAAGAAAAGCAAAAAAGCGTCCGGGCGTTTATTCATATGTTGGCGGGCGGGAAAGGCGATCCCCTCGTATCTTTGGTCAAAGTTTGATTTGAACCGGGGAAGGGAGGGAAGGGGCATCGTGAAAGGGGTTCCGGTTTCTCCTTCACGATGTTCACTTGTTTTTCCCACACCCTATCCAATTCTAACCGGAACCGTACTTATACAATGTAAACCGTCTTCCTCAAATCCAATACCATCACAACCGAAACATTCCTTTGTTCAAAGATGACGGTGCAGCTCTGCACATCCATCCCTGCAAAACCGGGTCAATAGAGTATCGAATCATATTGGCGGACCTGCTTGGGGAGAGGGAGGGGCGTCTGCCCGGGTGAAGAGAAAGGCGGTCGGCTGGTGTACCGGCTTTATTTTTTCCACGGTTTCTTGAGACTGGGCGACAGGGATATGTTCGGCATTTTGCTTTTTCCAGGCCGTGGTTGGAAACTTGGGCTTTTGGCCTTTTTTTTTACAAAAGCCGACGGTTCTGAGGCTGGTTAATGGGGAAAACTAGTTTTCTAAAATTTGTCACATTTGTCGGCAGGATTTCTCAACAGGTTATAGAACTAAAGATTTTGACTGCCCCCCGCAAACTTTTTTTCAAAAACGATAGAAAGGTTGTGAAGGATGATACTAAAAGAGCGTACCGAATCGAAGGAATTAAAGCTTTATAGATCTTTGTACGCAAGGGGGGAACTTTCTGAGGAAGACCGGCAGTATTATTTTAATCTTGAAAAAGGGTATGAAGGTGAACTTGCATTTGACCGCTATCTGGAAACCCTCTCTGATGATTGGCTGATTGTCAACGATCTGTTCCTCCGCTACAATAACACCAGCTTCCAAATCGACTCCTTATTAATTTCCCATGAAATGATTTATTTGTTTGAGATTAAGAATTTTGAAGGCGATTTTTATTTTGAGGGAGATCATTGGTATACGTTGTCAAAACGGGAAATTTCGAATCCGATGCTCCAATTGGAAAAGAATCTTTCGTTATTGAGAAGGCTGTTGCTGGATTGGGGTTATAATTATCATTTTTCGGAAAATCTTGTGTTTGTTAATCCGGAGTTCTTTTTATATAATGCGCCCCTTGGGAAACCGATCATTTTTCCCAGTCAAATTGAAAGGTTTTTGGACCGGTTGAACAGGAAGAAGCCGCGGAATAATTCAAGAGATTTGAAAATGGCGGAGTTGTTGATAGTGGAGCATATAGCGGATCCGCCGCTTTTGAAAGTTCCGAAATATGATTATGAAAGCTTACGAAAGGGAATGGTTTGCGGGTGTTGTCATTCCTTGAGTTTGGAAGTTCAAGGAAGAATGCTGGTGTGTCCGAAATGCGGTTTTACGGAAAATATTAATTCTGGTATTTTACGGGCAGTCGAAGAATACAGGATGCTTTTTCCTGAGAGGAAGATTACAACTAATGATATTTTTGATTGGTGTAAAATCATAGGGTATAAGAAAAGAATTCAGAGGGTTTTGGCGGAGAATTTTGAACTCAAAGGGTATAACAAACGTGCTTATTATGAAGTTAAGGATTAAAAGGAGAGTGTTCCGCTAAACTGTTTCAATTTTGAAAAGGGAACAAAAATGAGAAATCCAAAAACAAGGGTTTAACACTGATGGGTTTTAGGTTAGCAGTAGCAAATGTTTTGATGATGGCGTGAGAACATTCGCTTTACAATTCGCGGGAGGGATTTGTTGGTTATTTTAAGGGACGGGGAAATGATGGAAAATTTTTAGAATGAAGTTTTGTGTTATGTATTAAGTAGTATTACGAAGACGCACTTCCTTAAATAAAATAATAAGTATTTTTTAGATAATTATTCTGAAGACAAGGTCAGTTTCAATTTGGGTTAATTTGCCTTCAGACAGGGTAACTGAGGACAAATGGCTTCAAAAAATGGGTATTTTGTCCTTAGACAGCAATTCTGAGGACAAAATCTTGTTAAAAATGAAACGGTTTGTCTTCAGACGGGGAATCTGAGGACAAAATCGAGATAAAAAAGGGTGTTTTGTCTTCAGACAGG
>CALKIU010000103.1 GCA_937995745.1 uncultured Bacillaceae bacterium
ACCATTGTTGTCATAAAGAGTTGAGTATGGAATAAAATGGTGGGACGTGGAACCTGTCACCGTGTTCCACCTCTTATCATAAAGAGTTGATCATGGAATAAACTGGTGGGACGTGGAACCTGTCCCCATGTCCCACCAACAATGGAATAAACTGGTGGGACACGAAACCTGTCCCCATGTCCCACCACCCATGTCCCACCTTCTAGGATTCTCTTATGATTCTTCCATTAAGGAGTTTTGTTAATCCTTTGTCTGCAAGGGCCGGAAGCAGGATTAGCAGAATTGCGCTCAGGACGAGGAAGATGGTGGTTTCTCCCCATCCGCCGTCCATGATCCGCATCATTTGGCCCGTTCGCGGCAAGTCTTGTCCGCCGATGATGATGTTGTAGCGGAGCATGAAGACGCCGAATATGCTGAGCAGGCTGGAAAGGCCCACCACGGCCCGCGATTTGCCGATTAACAGCAGCACGACCGGCAAGAGCATACCGATGCCGATTTGCAAAATGACAAACGAGAACATTTTGTCTCCTGTCGCCAGGTGGAAAAATACCGCTCTTCCCGCATCGGAGACAAACAAGGCGAGCAAGTGGGAGCCGAGCAGCACCACTTCAAGGGCAATGAGCCAAATTTTCATATGGTGCATGATCTCGTCCGCCCGATTACTTGTCAACCCGGTTAATTTCGGGAAATAGACGGCGCCTACATTGATCATGCTCAATCCCGACACCAGGCCGGAGACCATGAACAGAACCGGAACGAGCGCCGAGTTCCAAAGGGGATGCCCCGGTGCAAGAGCAATGAGAAAACCGGTGTAGAGCCCCAGTGCCACAGCAGCCACCAAGCCGGCCATCCCCGCTCCTTTCGCTTTCCTGGCATCTTCCTTCCACAAGAAATAAATATAAATCAAATTGATGATAGAAAAAACGACTAATATATAGGTTCCCCAACTCATCGCCGAGCTTACATTAATCCGGTACAACAGCGTGTAAAAACGAAGCGGCTGCCCCAAGTCGACAATCAACGCCAACACGCCGGGAATGACGGCCGCCAGCGCCATGACACTGGCCGGTTTGGCGAGCGGCTGCATTTTTTTCATGCCAAAAACAGGCCCCAGCGTCGAGAAGACAAACAAGCCCGCCGCCATTCCGGCGATAAATATATAGAAGACAATGATCAGCCCAAAAGCAATCTCATGCTGCACATCCAAGATCAGGTTTCCGGTGACCATTTACTTCGCCCCCTTATCTCTGAGAACTTGGAAATTCGTATGGGACATCACTGGTTCGAGGCCGATATAATACACTTTCGGATGTGTGCCGAATTCCGGATTCAACACTTGTGCCGCATGCTTGCTCAACAACCGGCTGACCTCGCTGTCCGGATCGTTCAAATCGCCAAACACCCGGGAATGGGCGATGCACGTGCTGACACAAGAAGGAGCAAGGCCGTTTTCCACCCGGTGCAGGCAGAAATCGCATTTATCGGCCGTGCCTGTCTCCGGATTCAAATAACGGGCGTCATACGGACAGGCGGCGATGCAATAGCGGCATCCGATGCAGGCCTCATGATCGACGGTGCCAATCCCGTTTTCATTTTTCTTCGTCGCCACAACCGGACAAACTGTGGCACAGGGAGCATCATCACAATGGTTGCACAACCGCGGGAGTTTGGCCCTTTGCACATGGGGATAGACGCCGACATCCGCCTCGGCCACCCAGCTCCGGAAATGGCCCTCAGGCACTCCGTTTTCCATTTTGCATTTAATGGTGCAAGCATGACAACCGACACATTTGCGCAAGTCGATGACCATGGCGTATCTTTTTGTCTTCTTGCTCATTGCAGCAGGTCTCCTTTCGATTGAATTACCGTTTCCGCCAGATGTTCCAGATCGTCGCAAACCCAATTCCGCGCCGCAATGCCCGCTTTTTGATAAAACCCTTCCGTGTTGTGTTCCAGCGCCCGGGCAAAATTGCCGATCCACTTGCCCAAATGTTCGGACAGAAACTGATGCTGCAGATTCCGCCATTGCGCGGCTTTATCTCCATTTTCGCCGCAAGCCCGCTCATTGGCGCACAGAAGGGACATAAAGGCCAATTCATAGCCGATATGGTCGGGAAACTTGATGCTTTTTAGCGGCGGAAAAATATCCAGTTCCCACGGAACAAAACCGACCGCCTCATAATAGGCTTGGACTTCAAGAGCCTCTTTATCAAAAAGGCGTCCGTACGGCTTCTTTTTCTTCGGGTTATAGTTTTTTAACGTCGATTCAAAAGGAGGAATGTAAGTCCCTGAAGAAGGGACGAAAAACAAGTCATAATACTCCTGGGATAAATCGTCCACTTCTTCAGGCTCCGTGATCAGCTGTTCCAACTGTTCGTCCTCGCTTAAAAACGAATTTAACAGTCGCTGCACCTCTACGATGTTTTCCAGATTGGGCTCTAGCAGAAACAATCCGGCCAAAAAGCTGTAGGCATTCTGACGTATGATAATCGGATCATGTGTGTTGTTCATCTTTTTCCACCTACGCTTTCTCAATCCGGTAGAGTCCGCCGTTCCGGCTCGGACCGCCCGTCATCATTTCCGTAAGGGCGAAAGTGCCGGACACCGTCGGATCCATCATGCTGATCGACGTAATATTGACACCTGCGCCAATCTCTTTGACCCCGCCAATGGTCTTGTTTCCGACTTTGTGTTTTCTGGCCCCGTATTCCCAGTGCCCGTAACCGAAGGCCGTGGCCACCGTTCCTTCGGCAATGCCGGGACGGGCCAGCAAAGTGCCGATGATTTCTCCCCCTGTCGGAGAAATCAATTTCACTTTGTCGCCGGATTTCAAGCCGAGTTTTTTCGCATCATTGATATTGATTTCAATATAGTTGGTCTTGCTCAAATCCCGTAAGTGCTTGCTGTTCGCCAGCATGGTCACGCTGCGGAATTTCGCCTTATAGCTCACGCCGGCAAACGGCCATTCGGACTCGGGGAACTTGTCGTGCAATAACGTTCCGTCGGCAAAGCGTTCCGGATACCAGCCGGGCACGCCGGAGTAGTATTCTCCCGTATAGCTGTCCCGGGATGTGGCCATCCGCTCCACATAGAATTTCACCATGCCGGTAAACGGATATTTGGAATCCGTGTCATCCTCGCCGGTGTATCCTTGATCATAGCGTTCGAACCTTCCGCCGCGGGAAATGACATAAGCCACTTTCCGCAGTTCTTCCGGCTTGAGGATTTTTTTCCATTTTTCCAGTTCCGGCCGCAATCCTTGCATGTCGATTTCGTGATCGCTGATGTCGCGGACCGGTTCTTCGTCAAAAGCGACGTTGGCGATGGCGCATAAGAAGAAATCGTCCACCGAATGCAACGGATGATAGTTTCCTTCGCTATCTTTAAAACCTTTTTCGCCGTGGCCGGGGATGCCGATTTCTTTGCACACATCAATCAAGTAGTTTTCAAAGCAAGCATGCCGTCCGTCCGCCAATTTCATCGTCATCGGTTCCACGACCGGCCAGCGCACTTTGGACATTTTCGTCTTCGTGCTGCCTTCCGAATAACCGACTCCCCAGTTTTCATATTGGGTCGTGTCCGGAATGACGTAGTCGGCCAAATAAGTGGCTTCTCCCATAAAGGCGTCAAAAGAAATATAGAGCGGGAGCACATTGACGTCGGCTAATTTTTCAATGACTTCTTTTCTCGCCGCTGATGGTGTCGACATGAGCGGGTTGAACATCCAGTTCATCATAATTTTCGCTTGATACGGATATTGATTGATGATGGAGTAAATGGCCTGGTTGTCCGAGCCGCCGCCGACCGGATGCCAAGGAAGTTTCGAAGGATAAGGATTTTCTCCTTTAGCCACTTTTTGCTTGTACTCTGATGTATCTTCGTAACGGACACCGGTGCGGCTGATAAAAATGCCTTCCGACTTCGGAGCGCCTTCGATATCCGTCAAATTGTATCTCGGACCTTTTCCGAAACTGGCATAAGCCATCCTCCGGTTAATCAGGCCGCCTTTTTTATTAAAACTGCCCATCATCGCCGGCAGGAGATAAATGCCAAAAGTCAGATGCACGCCGTTGGATGTGGCCGTTCCGCCGATTCCATCTGTCGCCACTTTCACTCCGTGGGCGGTAAATTCTTTGGCCACCTCGATGATCGAATCGACAGGAATGCCGCAAGCTTCCGCGTATGTTTCCATGTCGTGACGATAGGCGCTTTCCTTCAGAATCTCCATGCTGGTGGCGACTTTGATTTTTTCGCCATCGCGGGTTTCCACCGTGCCGCTGAAAAACAGCTCAGCTTGTTTCGCTTCGGTGTGGAGAGCCGGTTTTCCGGTCTCTTTGTCTATGACCATATATATTTCAATGGTGCCTTCATCTGTTTCTTTGCCATCGTCCGAGGCAATGCCCAAGTCGCCGGGACGAAGCATTTTCCGATAGTTCGGATGCTTTTCATCGACAATCACCAAATGGGCAGCATTCGTCCAGCTGTTATAGCCGAATTCCCTGGCTGCTTCCAGTGAAGGTGAAGATAAGAATATTTCATCATACCGCTTGTTCTCAATGATCCATTGAATGAGCGCCATGATGAAGGCTCCATCTGTCGCCGGTTTGATTGGAAGCCATTTTCCGTTTTCGTTGCCGGGAGTCACAGCTCCGCCGCACATGACAGGATCGACAACGGTAAATTTCAAATTCCCGTCATTGCTGGAACGGACTATTTGTCTTGCGATGGTTTGCATCGGTTTGCCGCTGTGTCCCGGAAATCCTCCTAAATACAGTACATATTCTGCGTGGTGAAGATCCGGTCTTAACGTTCCGCCGCCAGTTATCGCCTGGGCCCCAGGCGTCTTTGAACCCCCTCAGGAGTAACCATGCCTAAAATGGTTGACGGACCCAAAAGCTTTCATAAAGCGGTTGGAGAATGTCGTGCGTCCGTCGCCCCGTCCGCCGAAAAAGACAAGCTGATTGGCTTTCGGGCCAAGCTCCGGACGTTCCGGATCAATCAAGGTTTCATGATCATACAGATCCCGCAACCCTTCAATTTCATGATCCTCGCCGATGTCGGCAAAGAGCTTGCCGCCTTCAACCGTTTCTTTAATGGCTTCTTCCCATGTAATAGGCTTCCATTTTCCTTTTCCGCGCTTATCCGCCCGCTTCAAAGGCACCAAAATCCTGTTCGGATCGTAATGGGCATCCAAAGTGGCGTTTCCGCGCGCACAGACCGTCGCCCGGTGTTTGTTGCCTATATCTTTGTATGTGCTGAAAGCCAAATAGGCATCTTCCAGCGGACTGTCCTGGTCAAGGGGCGTTTCCGCCGTTTCCGGACAATACGGGTTCCCGTACACGCCGAGAATTTGCCCGTTGCGCTTGTCCACTTTTACCCGGTTGCCGCAGTTGCTGTAACAACCGACGCAAGCGCTGTGCCTCATGAAAATGTTCGGATTGACTTCCACTTTTCCCGTTTCCGTGTCAATGACGGCTTCCAGTTCTTTTCCGCCGGATTTTTCCGGTTTGAACTTCGGCGGATTGCCCGCATGCGTGAAGGAGGTAATCCCCAGCGGGTCAATGGCCGCCACGCCGGCGAGAACGGACAACTTAAGAAATGACCGTCTCTTCATGTACTGCACTTCCTTTCTGCCATGCTGTTTTTCTAAAAAGAAAAAAGAATCCCATCCATAGATGGGAACCGCTCCCCTTTATGAATCAGAAGTTGTCATGGGTTTGGACTTACAGGGCGAAACGATTCAACAGGATTGAATTCTTTTCCTTCACTTACAGCATATAGCAAAGAGGAATGTAGACGCATTACAGACTTCCGGCGCAAAATTGTACTGACTCAACAGCACGGAATGGGATTTATTGGTTATCTGTTGACTTATTTGTGAAAAAAGACGCCAGTTTGTCAATGTTATGGCAGCTTTTCAAACAATTTTTGGATAATTTTTGAAAAGCTTGTTCACTGGATAGAATGGATGAAGAAATAAATCCGCACGGCAAAATACAAATTCATGGTCTGCTCCTTATCTTGCAAATCCATTCCCGTCAATTCTTCAATTTTCCGCAATCGGTTCCGCAGCGTATTGACATGAATAAACAAAGCCTCCGAGACATCGTTCATTTTTCCTTGATGTTGAAAATAAACGTCCAATGTATGTACGTATTCCGTTCCGTTTTCCCGGTCGCTTTCTAATAAGGGAGACAAATATTTTTGGCTGAAATCATAAAGGATGTCTTTATGAATATGAACGAGGAGACTCAACACCCCGAAATTTTCAATATGGCAAATCTGTTTCTCGCGGAACCAGATGCTTCCAAATTTCAACGCCAGTCTCGCTTCTTGATAACTTTTATTTAAATGAATCGATTGGGGGTACCATTTGCCGATCCCGATTTTACACACCGCTCCCGGCAGCCGGCCGGATATTTTTCTATGAATCTTTTCAGCGATTTTGGCGGCAAACCGTTCCCGTTCCCCTTTGGCCCGTTCCTCTTCGTCTTCAATGAGAACGATGAGTTGTTCTTGGAAAAGAAACGGATGCAAAGTTTCTCCCATTGATTCCCCTTCGCTTTCGATATCAGAGAGAAGCACTTCCGGCGAAAGCTCCTGTTCCTCCCCGTCGGCGAGCTCAATATGGATGCACAGTAAATGATGGGGTTTTTCCAAATTCCAACCCCAGGCTTTTCCTTGTTTAATCATCATGGTCTCGGATTCAAATTTATGGTAAAGCAAATCATAAATAAAATGCTCTTTAAAACGTTCTTGTTGAACACGAAAAATTTCTTCCGTTTGCAATAACAAGGACGTCAACCCGGTTAACTTATGAAGCATGCGTTTTTGCCAATCCGCCAAATCGGCAGAGGCGATCAAGAACTGCTTGGACAAGCCGGCAATATTCATGATATATGGTTCAAAAGGACCGGGAATGGCTTTAACATCTTTTCCGTTTTTTAAATCGGTATAATATTTTCTCAACCATCCTTCCGCTTCTTTAATTTCTTGTTCTGTTCCTGTTTGCCACAACAAACGGCAATATTGATCCAAATATAAACCAGGCGTCTCAAGCGCCCGGGAAAGTTCCCGGGCATAATAAGTAAATCCTTTATCCACCATGCCGTTGAGTTCTTCACTGATTTGGCTGTACGGATACAAAGATTGATGAGTATGTTCCAACAATGGTAAGTAGGAAGAATCGTGGATATGAACAAGCGGGATTCCGCATTGCCGGAAAATGGCACCAATTTCTTCACTGCACGAAAACTTTCTTTGCGAACATAAAACGATACCCATTAAATGGGAATCCTGAATGATCTTTAATACAAACTCTTTTCTGTGGAGCTTTTCAAACTCTTCATATTTTTCAAAAACCAGCAGCGACGGCGATTTCAGCCAATCTTGGGGCCATTCATGTTTAATCCGTGTATAATAAACAGGGTTTTTGGGCAACGGAGTCATAAATGTCAGATGATGCAGAGGTATATGCAGCAGGATCTCCTGGAATGAATTTTTCAAAACGCGGTCACCCCTCCCTTAGAAAAATAGTTCTCTTCTTTTTCTTTGTTGTTGAAACAATTGACGGGTTCGTATAACTCTCAAGCGGTATACGTGTTTTATGTTCCATTGCCATGGACTTTCGTTTTGCACTGTCCACCTTCATAATATTCAAGGCATGTGTGACGCAGCTCTCCACACAAACAGGCTTGAATCCCCTTTCAATCCGTTCGACACACATATTGCATTTGTCGGCCCTGTTTGTTTTCGGATTGATTTTCGGAGCCCGGAACGGACAGGCCGTCACACACCTCAAGCAGGTTCGGCAGTTATTGGATTGAAGCACAACAATTCCATCGCGGCGCTTGTGAAAATTATTTTGCGGACAAATGGAAACACAGACCGGATTTTGGCAGTGATTGCATGAAATTGTAAAATGGACCACGTTATCTAAAATTTCCGTTTGAAAAAAGACGACTTTTCTGCGATGGATTCCTTCCAATCCGTAATATTCATTACAGGCCATCTCACACGTTTTACAGGCAATGCATTTATTGAAATCAACACAAAAAACATATTGATCAGCCATTCTAATAGCTTCCTTTCTGGTATTTGCCGGTACAATCGGCGTTGTCATCAGGTATTCGCCCGAATAAACGGCCAGTCAAAATATTAAAAATGGTCGCCGGCGCCTTTTGGGGAAAAGAAGACAAAAATGTGAGATGAAAGCAAGGACGGACGAGGCCTGCCCGGCACACAAAATCCCATTTGCCGCCGGCCGGGATGTGAACTTTTTTGCCAAAGTTCCGGTGCAAAAAACATATGGACCCGTTCGCTTAAATGGCAGAACGGACCAAATGAACTTTTCTGGTATACTGTTTCTCTGTCCGATTGATAAACGGTTCATACACAAAAGTCCATGGAACTAACGAGAATTTGTTCTCAGTTATTTATATTGTAAACTATATTAATAAAGTAATATAAATGATTATAGAAAATTGTGTGACATGACAAGTTTCTGTATCTGAAAAGAGGGTAATGCAGTGAGCAAGCTTTTTAAGAGCCAGTGCAGACATGTCTGCCCAAGAAATTGCAACAGTTCGTGCATGCTGATTTCACAAGTGGAATACGGCCGGGTCGTTCATGTTTCCGGAGAAACCCGCCATCCGTATACACGGGGAAAACTCTGTCCAAGAGGATATGCCCTTGTAGAAAAAAACTATCACAAGGATCGTCTGAAATTCCCTGTTTTTCAAGAAGTGAAAGGATCGGGAAAATTCAAACAAATCACATGGGAAAAAGCGTATGAATTGATCCTGAACGAAATCACGGGAATTCATGCCCGGTACGGCCATCTCAAACCTTTGGCGTTTTACAAAGGAACCGGAAATATAGGCATCCACCACAGGGTGACTGGACATTTTTTTTACAGCCTAAAAGGCACAACAAAACTGGCCTCATCTTCTTATGCATGCGGCCACCATCATGGCGGATATTTTTCCAAAGACTTTATCCCGCAATCATATAAAAAACCTTCATTGATTGTTATCTGGGGGGCCAATCCGGCAGCGACCAACATCCATCTTGTTCCCTTTCTCCTTGAAGCCGGACTCAGGGGCACTAAATTGGTTGTCATCGATCCTTTGTACACCCGGACGGCTGAACTGGCGGATTTATATATCCAAATAAAGCCCGGCACTGACGGGGCACTGGCGACTCTTTTAGCAAAAGAACTCATCAAAGAGCCCCGGTTTGACGAAAGTTATATCAAAAACTGTCCGGACTCTTTCCGTGAATTGGCCATTTTCCTAACAAACATCAACAGCAAAGAATTTCTTGATATTTGCGAAGTACCGGAAAGGGCTTTTTCTTTATTGGCCGATTGGTTGAAAAAGGCAAAAATGGTTGCCCATATCATTGGCACCGGTTTACAGAAGCATGTAAACGGGGAGCAAAATTTTTGGGCCATTCAAACGCTGGCGGCACTTCACCATAAGGCTGGAAATGTCACAACCAAAGTGTTGCAGGGAAATCAGAAAGGCGAGCGGCTGTTCAACAACGAGCAGTTGGAATATACCAAGGAAGCATCTGGAGAGCACCGGGTGATCCAGTTTGCGGAAGCCGCTTCCGGGCATGATCCGCATCCGGTGGAAATGTTGTGGATTTCATGCGGAAATCCAATCACCCAGGAACCTCATTCTCAGTTGATAAAGGAGTTCATCGAGGGCATTCCCTTTGTGGCCACCGTCGATCAATTCATGACACCGACGGCGCAAATGTCCAACCTGATTCTGCCAACGACCACTCCTTTTGAAGAATGGGATATTGTCATGAATAACTGGCACGGAGCCATTTCCTTAAACGAAAAAGCGGTCTCTCCTTATTTTCAAAGCCGCAGCGAATGGCGGATTATGACGGATCTTGCCACACGTCTGCAAAAAAGAAACCCCGATTTATGCGCCTTTCCGGTTTACCGTTCTGAAGAAGAATATTTAAATGCGCAATTTAACGACAACATCCGCGAACGATATGAGGTGGAATCCATTGCCGATTTAACAAGAAAAGGGCATATCGCGATGCCGAAACTTTCAAAAGCGATAAACAACCGCACGGTAAATAACCGCACGGCTTCTATAGAAAAAGGACAGAACGGCGGAATTGCCGAAACATTGGACAAAGGGCGGCTTTTCCGTTCCTTGATTTCCGGGGCCAAATCGCCGTCTGAAGAATATCCTTTTTGGCTATTAACGGTACATCATCCGTTCCGGTTTAATTCTCAATTTCAATTTCTGGATATAAGCGAAGAAGCCGAGACTTGTGCCAACATCCATCCACTGGCGGCGAAAGAATGGGGGATAAAGGATGGGGAAGTCGTCAAAGTTTGCAACCGGCAAGGATCCCTTAAAATGAAAGCTGTGTACAGCCGGCAGGTACCAAAAGATATTTTGCTCGTCTACCAAGGCGGGTGTCCCAAATCAAAGGTAAACGTAAACCGGCTGATCCCGTTTGCAAAAGCGGATACAGGTGAAAATATCGCTTTTTATGACACTTTTGTAAAGATAGAAAAATTGTGAAGGTTCATGTGGGGTTGGTTTTGTTCTTCCTCTGTTTTGCGGTGAGCAGCAAGAGGGTTGCTCTGTTTCTGGGTTTTTGAGAGAGATTCGTGTTGGTTTTTTGCAGGGAGGTTGCGGCTTTACAAAAATCCCGGCGGTTGAACGGAATAAATAAAACGAAGTTGGCGGGGGCAAACTTCAGTAATTTGCGGGGGCAAACTTCAGTAATTCGCGGGGACAAACTTCACTAATTCGCGGGGGCAAACTTTAGTAATTGGAAACAAATGCTTTTTGTATAAGGGCCTTTGGTAATCTAGAAACTGCAGAATAAGGACATTTGATGCGGTTTCTATAAAATAACGCTTGGCAAATAGAAATGGAACAGCGGGGGAGACGGTCTCGCTGTTCCATTTTTTGTTATCTGAGGGCTTTCCGGCCTATTTGTCTTTTCTTTGCTTTCGTTAAGGGATATTGATATTGACTATGCGGCAAACTGGCGGGGCGCCGCGGAGGCTCTACCCTTGTGGTGGAGGGCATGACTTCTATTCTTCCAGCGGAAATGGGGTAAACTGGCGGAGCGTAAAACTTCTATTCTTGTGCCAGTAATGGAATAAACTGGTAGACGGTAAAACTATTATTATTGCGCTAGCATTGGAATAAACTGGTTGAGAGAATTTTTACACTGCCCCCCAGCAGTTGCGGCGGGACGCGGTGGAACCTCTACCCGTGCCCCACCCACATCGCGGGATGCGAAACCTAGCATAGTAAATAGTCAAGAAAACAAAAAAAGAACCACCGTTTTCAATGTAAAACAGAAGTAGTAACACCAAACTACAAAATGAAAGGAGTGTTAACGGTGATTCTACATTCATTGAACGACATTTTTCGTAAAAGCGGTAGTAGTTGGGTTGAGTT
>CALKIU010000104.1 GCA_937995745.1 uncultured Bacillaceae bacterium
AGAATTGAATAAGGGGCCGGAAGATGACATCGAAGAGCTGATGAAAAAATATGATACATCTTCATCATCGCCGAGTGTGGACGCTGAACTGGCTGCCCTGAAAGAAAGAATTAAGAAGAAAGAAGAATAATTTTGCGCCGAAACATGAGCGGGAAAACCGCACTAAGACATCAACGCATTGAGAAGATAAAAGAGGTGCACGGGCATGGTCATTCATTATAAGTGTCAAAGCTGCGGCGATGATATGGCTTTTGACAGCAAGTCGGGGATGCTCACATGTCCCAGCTGCGGGCGCCGGGATCAAATTGAAGAGATTCCCGAGGAGTTCATAACAGCCAGATTCACCGACGATGAAGCGAAAGAATATCATTGTCAAAACTGCGGGGCCGTTCTCATCACGGAAAAATCGACGGCAGCCACTTCGTGCAGTTTTTGCGGAGCCGGGGTGGTTCTGGCTGACCGTCTCTCGGGAGACCTCGCTCCCCATAAAGTGATTCCATTCACAATCAGCAAGGATGAAGCCGCCAAAGCTTTTCGGAAATGGTGCCGAAACGGTCTTCTCACACCGAAAGGCTTTATGACGGGCGACAGGATTAAAAGCATCACCGGGATGTACGTACCTTTTTGGCTGTATGATTTGAACAGCAGGGTGCAGGCGCGGGCCTTGTGCACAAAGGTCCGCGTGTACGAAAGCGGGGATTATATTTATACGGAAACGAGGTATTATGATGTTTTCCGCGATATCAACCTCGATTACGTGAAAGTTCCCGTTGATGCTTCCAAAAAAATGAATGATGAACTGATGGATAAGCTGGAACCATACGATTACAGCCGCCTGAAGGAGTTTAAGATGCCTTATTTGGCCGGTTTTCTGGCGGAAAAATACGACTATTCCGATGAAGAACTGGCCGGAAGGGCCGAAGCGAAAGTCGCCCCTTATATCGAGTCCTATCTTTCTTCCACTTTTGCCGGTTACAATTCGGTCAGCTATCAGATGAAATCCATCGACATGAAAAAAATAAAAAGCCAATATGTCTTGCTGCCTGTATGGATGTTCAGCTACGATTACAAGGGGAAACAGTACATATTTGCCATGAACGGTCAAACGGGAAAAATCGTTGGAAAACCCCCTCTCAGCACGAAAAAAATTGCCGGCTGGTTTGCCGGAATTGCCGGCGGAACGTTTTTTATATTGACTGTGATTAGCCAGCTAGTTGCGGGAGGGGGGATATGATGAAAAGACAGGCAGGAAATTGGATTGTTCTCATCCTGTTGATCTGTTTGTTCACCGGTTTACCAAAAACCGTTTTCGCCCTCTCTGGAGCGGGTCCCCATATTTTTGATGAGGCCGGACTGTTGACTGAGGCGGAGAAAGAGGAATTGGAGGAATTGGCCGCCAGGCTCGGAAAGGAGCGGGAGACTGATTTTCTCATTATAACGGCGGACGGTATGGATGGAAAAGATATTGACCGGTTTACAGGTGAATTTATTGACCGGCGCTACAAAGAGAAAGTGCCCATCGTCGTTCTTGCCCTTGATATGGAAACCCGGGATGTCAGCGTCCTGGCTTTTAACGAAGCGCGCCGGGATTTTGGTGAAACTAAAAGAGAACATGTACTGGAAGAAGTGATTCCTTATCTTTCTGCCGGAGACTTTTATGGAGCTTTCTTCACCTATCTTCAACTTTCCCATGAATTAATGGGAATTCCCCCGGAAAAATGGACGGTACCGGAACAGGGAACAGCACCGGAAACGGCAGTCCAAAAAGAACCGCCTGAAAGCATCTTCACCCAGTGGTGGTTTCATGTGATAGTCTCTTTAGTCGTGGCGGGAGTCACGGTCAGTCTGATGGCCTATAACTCCGGCGGCCGGGTGACGGTAAACTCAGCCACCTATTTGAATGCCAATACCTCCAGGGTGCTCAACCGAAGCGATCAATATTTGCGAAAAACAGTGACGAAAAGAAGAAAACCGCAAAACAAGAGCGGCGGCCCGTCCGGCTTTGGCGGTGGCGGCGGAATGACAAGCGGCGGACACACCTTCAGCAGCACCCGCGGAAAATTTTAATGAATCTGGGACAAACCGGGCGCTCTGCCGATATTTTAAATGATGTTTGGCAAAGGGGAGTTGTGCAAAAATGTTCTTTTTCAGAAATCAGTTCGCCAATGTGGTGGAATGGGAAGAGTTCCGCGATGATATGATTTTTTATAAATGGAGCAACCGGGAGATTAAAAAAGGAAGCCGGTTGATTATCCGTCCCGGCCAAGATGCGATATTCCTCTATAACGGCAAAATTGAAGGGATTTTTACAGAGGAAGGCGATTATGATATTGAATCGGAAATCATTCCTTTCTTATCCACATTGAAGGGTTTTAAGTTCGGGTTTAACAGCGGGCTCAGGGCCGAAGTTTTGTTCGTCAATACAAGGGATTTCGTCGTCAAGTGGGGCACGAGAAACGCCATCAATATTCCCGCACCGGGCTTGCCGGGCGGTTTGCCGATCCGCGCAAACGGCACCGTTCATTTTAAAGTCAATGACTATGTGGCGTTAATCGATAATGTTGCCGGTGTCCGGGACCGTTATCTGGTCGAGGACGTTAGAATCCGCATTATGGCCGTTCTCGATCAACTTCTCATGAAATGGATTCCGAAGGCGGGCAAAAATTTGTTTAATTTGCAGGCCAACGCTTTTGAAATTGCCAAAGGCATCAGGGAAGATTTGGATATGGAAGTTTTAAACCTCGGCCTCACGATCACCGGATTCAACATTATGAGTTTCAACTATCCGAAAGAAATCCAAGACATGATTACAAAAAACGCTTCCCACAGCATGATCGGCGACCTTGGCCGCTACCAGCAAGTATCGTTGACTGATGCGCTTGCTTCCGGAAAATTGGCGGGCGCCGGCACGGCCGCTGACATGGCCGGAATGATGATGGGAATGAATTTGGCCGAAAAAATGATGAAGAAAATGAAAGAAACGGATACGGAAAAAACGGAACCGGAAACGAAAAAAGAGGACGCAATGCAAGGCGGAGCAGGAAAACGGCCAAACTTCTGCCCAAACTGCGGTACAAAAGTGTCGGGAGGAAATTTCTGTTCGAATTGCGGATATAAACTCGTTTAACTGCCAAGGAATGTGGCAAAGTGGCATTCGAGAATTTTCCGAAACCAAGAAAGTTGAATTAAAAAACATGTTGCCAAAAGAGAGAGAAGCGACTCCGGAGCTGATGGGCTCCGGGGTTTTTATTTTAAACCCATGTGGCTACACTCCAATAACAAGATTCAAAGGCTTTTGCAGTTAAAGAAAAGTCAGAAAATTTATTGGTTTTAACGGATGGAAAGGGCGGCGTTGATAAAGGGTGTGGGCAAATCTTCCAAAAAAACCCGATAGCGTTTAAATGTTAAAATACTTTTTTAATCCAGATAAAGCATCGATTATCGGAATTCATCAATAGAAGAAAGATTGCCTCGCCGGGTTTTAAACATAGGGCGAACCCAAGAAAGAATGCTTTCATCGGGCTGCTTCCCACAGATTTAGGCAGAAACTTGATGTGCTGTTCCATCGTTTATAAAGAAGTATGTTTTGAACCGAAAAGGCGCAAAATGAAAAGGGCGGGACAAAAACCGAGAGAACCATAAGGTTTATTGGGTTTTATTCAAAAAAGGTTTAAGAACATTTTGTTAAAGGGGAGTGTGAGGGTTTACTTGAAAGGTTTCATTTGAATATTTCGTGACTTTTTGCGGAAAAAGTGTATTTTTTGGTAGAAATTTGTAGAACTTACATTACTATATAAAATGAATTGGAAAACATGATGTTCTTTTGGATTTGTTTGAAAATGCTGGTTGTTTTCGGAATTTGGAGACATGTTTTCAAATTGACTGTTTTTGTTTGCCCCAGAAAGAACCCATCAATGAAAGAGATACGGAAAAGAAGCAATAAGAGCCAATCTAAATTTTAGCGGTACTGCCGGATTATGATAAAGTTCTCCGGTTCAACTTGTAAAAGTTCTGCAGCACAGGTTATTTTTGAATAACAAAATGATTTTATGACAACTGTATAGAAAAAGATGGTTGAAAAACGGAGGTTAGTGAGATGAAAAAGGTGAAAAAAGTTGCTTTGATTACTACCGGAGGAACAATTGCGAGCAAATACAATGAGGAAGGGCGCCTCGTGGCGGGAGTGATGACCGGCGAACAATTGTGCAGAAAATTGAGACTTCCCGAGAATATTGAACTGGAAATCTACTCGCTGCTGCAAAAGCCGAGCATGCATGTTACATACGAAGATTTGGATATGATCCGGGAGAAAATCTTGGCCCTCTTTAAAGATAAAGCAGTTGACGGAGCAGTGGTAACTCATGGAACGGATTGCTTGGAAGAATCGGCCTATTATCTCGACCTTACAATTGATCATGAACGGCCGGTCGTGGTCACCGGTTCGCAGCGCTCTCCGGAAGATGCGGGCAGTGATGCCGATACCAACTTACGGGATGCTATATGTGCTGCGGCCGATGAAAAACTGCGCGGTTTCGGAACCGTTGTGGTATTTAATGAACGGATTTATTCCGCCCGATATGTGAAGAAGATTCATTCCAGCAATCTCCAGGGATTTGGTACGTTCGGCTACGGCCATTTTGGGATCATCGATAATGGAGAAGTCATTCTTTACCAAAAGCCGATTGTCAAAGAAAAACATGTTCCCGCCTCTGCAAAGATTCCCGTCGTGGATATTGTCAAAGTTTTTCAAGGCGCCGATGACAAATTCATCCGGGCCTGCATCTCTGCGGGCGTTGATGGCATTGTGCTGGAGGCAACCGGCCGGGGACAAGTGACGCCGGGCATGATGGGTGCCATCAGGGAAGCCATCCAAAAGGGTATTTATGTGGTGGTGACCACTGCGGCGGAAGAAGGAGAGGTATTTCCCACTTATGATTATCCGGGCAGCGCTCATGACTTGCAGAAAGCAGGAGCCATATTGGGATTGGATTACGACAGCAAGAAAGCACGCATTAAATTGATGGCCCTCTTAAGAGCGGGAGAGGATATTCGCTCAGGGTTTACCAGGAAGTAACAGCAGCAGAGGAGGCTACACCTGGTTAAACATACATACAAGGTTGAATTTTTATTCAAGGAGTTGATTTCATGGATCAAATGCTGATTGCCCAGTTGATCATCGCCGTGACCTTAATCCTGATGATAAGCGGAAAAACTCCCTTGTATTTGACGGCTATCATCGGATCGGCAATTGCCGCATTGGTCGCAGGGTACCCGATTAAGGGAGATGAAGAAGTTACTTTAATGTCCTTGATCAACAGCGGCTTAAACCCGGTCATTGCTGATATGGCAGGAGTCTTGCTCTTCATCGGCGTCATGGAAAAGTCCGGTTTTCTTGATGCCATCATTCGCAAAATTATCCTGCTGGGCACGAAGATTGGCGGAGGCCCCGGCGTATGCACGGCCGGCGGAATTGCTTCCGGACTTGTCGGGGCGTTAACCGGATTCACGCAACCGGCTATTACGGCTGTCATCACGGGTCCTGCGGCTGTGAAGTTGGGAGTTGACCCCAGTAAAGCAGCAGGAGTGCAGGCTCACGCCGGACACTTTGGAAACTTTGCCGGATTCACACATCCGACGCAAGTCGCCGTTGTCGCGACGGCAGCCATCGGGTTTGGGGCGATAAACGTCATCGGAGCCATTACCGCTTTGTCTATTTTTGCTTTCAGTTATATCAGATTGGTGAGAGAGCAAAAGAAAAGCGGTAAACAGCTTACAAAAGAAGAGTTTGAAGAAATCATCAAAGATATTAAAGAAGCAGATGACAACAAAGCGTTTTGGTTTGGCCTCATTCCGTTTCTTGTCTTGGTTGTGGGTTTTTCGTTCGGATATCCGGTCTTTGTCATCGGTGTATTCTGTGCCGTGCTGACTGCCCTTTTGGCAAAAATTTCTCTGGGCACTTCCGAAGAAGCGATGTTGAAAGGTGTCGAAAGAATTGCGGTGCCTTTGGTCGCAACAATTGGATTTTTGTTTATGTCAGCAGTCATTAAAAACGTCGGAATTATTGACTATGTTTCCAAATGGTTTGATCCTTTGCTTGATATTTCGCCTGAATTGACGATGTTGTTTGTATCGGCATTGACGGGTTTAATTACCCAATCCAACTCTGCTTCGGCTGCCATAGTGGTGCCGTTTTTGACGATTGTTTTAGGATATGACGGCGTCAATGTGTTGGCTGCAGCCGCGGCGGCAGCAGGTGGTTCGGCCGTTATGCAATATTATTTGACAGGAGGACCTGTAGCAGCTTTGTCGACCACCATTCCTGTTATTCCGGGTTCAGAACTGAAAGCGGCCAACAAATTCCAGAGACCTTCCATTCTGGGCGGACTGGGCGTTTTGTTCATCATTGTCGCTCTATTGTCATTCTTCTAAAAAGCAGAACGAAGCTTTCCTCCCCTCGAACAATTGAAAGCACCTTCCGGAAATGTGGTGTGCGGAAGGTGCTTTTCTGCATGTTCGGAACAAATACCGGGCATGAAGGGCCCGACTCTTTCTACCTTGCTAACATGGATGGCGCCGGATTTAATTTATCATCGTTTGAGCGGTAGGGGAGATGCAAATTTGATTTTGATAGGATCATAAAATGATTTGGTGATCATTTTATTTAGAAAAGTCTTTGTTGAACACCTATTGAGTGACAGACGGCTTTTTTCTCTTTCCTTTTGAATCCGGATGGATTGGAGATTCTATGGAACACGTTGTTTGGCTTCATGGTACAGGGCGTGAACAAACTTTTTGATGTTGATTCGGCGGCCGTCTGTTTGCGGCGCTTTTCCCTCCAATTCAAGCATTTTCAGCCGGACTTGAGTGTAATCAAAAAACTTGGAGGAAAAATTTTCAAACTTTGGGTTTGTCCAATCTGTTAATCCGAGGGATGCTACATGCTCCAATGCCTCGTGTACGGCCCGTCTGGTTCGCTGTTCGGCCGCTTTAATCTCTCTTTTAAAATGGCGGGAGGGAAGAGAGGAGCCATGCCTTTTTTCAATGACTTTCCTGTACAATTCTCTTAAGCTGGGAATCTTTTGTATTCCTTCTTTCTCCATTTGATACAAAATAGATAGCATATCCAGCAAATCTTTGCTTCCGCTGACAGAGATAATTCCAAGTTCTAAAAGAATTTCTTTTCCGGATGAAATGATCGGGCAAGATGTTTGTCTATGTCCGGTTTTGTTTAGGTCGTTATGATGATGGTATTCAAGAAAACTGAGTGACTGCCGGATATTTTGAATGGTTCGTTCCATTTGCAGGCTTTTGGCTGCTTTTTGGATAATATTCACCAATTCCAAACGGTTCATCGGTTTTGTTACATAATATTCAACGCCGAGAGAATAAGCCTCGCCAATCAAATCTTTTGTTTCCACTTGGGAAATCATGATGATCTTTCCTTTGAAAGACGGAAATATTTTACGGATGGTTTCCAAACCGTCTTGTTGAGGCATCAGCATATCGATGAGAAGGATATCCACTTCTTTTTCTTTCAATATATCGATGCTGATTTCCGAACCGTCTGCCGCTTCTCCGACAACTGTTCCGAGTTCTTCTTCGATCATATTCCTTAAAAGAGAGCGGTCAGAGTCGGAATCATCGACGATAAAAAATCTCATTTCCACTCACCCTTTCTCTGTCAGTTTATGAATAGGAAGCTTCAGACTAAAAACAGTAGTGAATCCATGCTCGGGCGGTTGCAGCCGAATTTCCCCGTTCAAACGGGACAGGACATCTTTTACGTAAGCAAGTCCGATGCCGTTTGAGGCTGTTCCGTCCGAGGAAAATTTGGTTGTATACCCAGGTTTGAAAATGTCTTTCCGATTCCGGGGATGGATGCCGGGGCCATCGTCTTTTACGTAAATGACCAACATATTATCTTTCACGTTGGCAGAAAGGTGAATGTTCCCCTGGATTTTGATCGCTTCCACCGCATTGGCAACCAGGTTATTAATAATTGATAACAGGTGGAAGGTATGGTAATCGGGATGGTTTCCGCAGATTTCCGTGCAAATGTCGATATTTTTATTCAAGAGTCTTGCGTAATCGCTGTTAGCTGTTTGAATCAGGTTAAAAATGTCTTCGATTGATGAATATTCAGCGATATCTTTTTTGTTTTTCAGTTTGGCCAGGCCGGCAAAAATCCGCTGGTTGTCCTTCTTTATGTCATGAATTTTGCCTGCAATCGATAGTGCCGTATGGGCAAGGGGTTGAATATTGGCAGTCTTTAGCCGGCGGTATAAACGATAGCATTCATTGGTCAGAGTCTCTGCGTTTTTTATCGATTTTTTCAATTGGAACATTTCGACATGTAATTGTGAAAGATGCATGAGTATTTCATCGTTTCGCTTTTTCTGCAATCGTTCCGCTTGGATTAAGTGGCGGAAGACAAAAATGCTGAAAAAGCCAACGACAAAAAAGCTGCGGATGAGCGCGATGCCGCACAGGACGAAAAATTTTTCCGGCGGCAATGACGTTCCGGCAAAGAAGAAACGGACAAGGAGTTCCGTCAAATTGGCACTGAACTCCATCAGTGCCCCCATTATGCCCACATAAAGAGGATTGGTGCGTTTTGGACGGACTTGAAACAATTGAAAAAGCAGGGCAAATACAAAGTAATAGAAAAAAGCCGGCACATGTTCCATCAACAGGACGTCCAGCGGAAGGCCTTCGCTGAGGGCGAGGATAATTCGAAATTGAACGACCGAAACACCAATCAACATTCCTGCAAGAAGGGGGCGGAGATGATCGGAAATTAACAGAATAAAGAAAAATGCTGCGGGTCCGAGATTGATGCGAAGCGCATCACCGAGCGGATAAAATTTCATCTCTCCGGCAACAGCGACGATGAGCATGATGAAAAGATATGTGAAGATTTTTTTCATCATTTCGGTCACTTCCTGATGGGGAAATGGTCATCCTTCATTGTTTTCTCCGCTGATTCATTATACACCGGTTTTTTGCCTGAAACGTCACGGAAGTATGACAAATTAAGGAAATTGAAATTTTTTGTCGAATTTTTATAGATTTTTATGAAGTTTATGATATTCTATGAATATAAAATTAGGAATTTGTTGTTTTAATATAATCAAACGAAAGTTTTCTTTACTCCATTAAATGTTAAATTATGTAAAATTAATCCGCGAATTTCCCTTATTGGGATTTTTTCGTTCCCTCTTTTGCAAGCGCATGGCTCTGGCAGCCATTCCGATACATTAGGTGTTTTCCCCTGCAGGGTAACGGCAGGGATAAATCTGATTTCACGGGACAAATTAGAGGCCCTTTGTCTAATGCTTACTATATTATTTTATTTTAATATAGGAGATGACCATGCATGACTGAACAACAATACCGCATTGAAAGAGACTTTTTGGGAGAAAAGAAAGTACCGAAAGATGCTTATTACGGAGTTCAGACAATGAGGGCGGTTGAGAACTTTCCGATTACCGGATACCGCTTGGACGAAGCTTTGATTCGGGCAATTGCCATTGTAAAAAAAGCCGCCGCTCTGGCCAACGCTGATACGGGCCAATTGGACCGCAAAATTGCAGTGGCCATTGCGGATGCGGCGGATGAAGTGATCGAGGGAAAATGGCATGATCAATTTATCGTTGACCCGATTCAAGGCGGGGCGGGAACTTCAATTAATATGAACGCCAACGAAGTTTTGGCCAATCGCGCCCTCGAACTGCTAGGTAAACCGAAAGGCGACTATAAGACGATTAGCCCGAACAGTCATGTCAATATGTCGCAGTCGACAAATGACTCTGTACCCACGGCCATCCGGATTGCTATTCTGGAAACATTGAAAACTTTAATAGAAACGATGGAAGAACTTTACGAAGAGTTCATGAACAAAGCCCGTGAATTTGACGGCATGATCAAAATGGGCAGAACCCATTTGCAGGATGCCGTGCCCATTCGGTTGGGGCAAGAGTTTGAAGCGTATGCACGTGTGCTGAAACGGGATATTTACCGGATTTCCGCAGCCCGCGAACATCTGTATGAAGTGAACATGGGAGCCACTGCCGTCGGAACGGGATTAAATGCCGATCCTGTGTATATGGAAAAAGTCGTTCAGTATTTGGCCGAATACAGCGGTTTTCCGATTAAACAGGCGGAAAATCTGGTCGATGCTACCCAAAACTCCGATTGTTACCTGGAAGTTTCCGCAGCATTGAAAACGTGCATGTTGAATATGTCCAAAATCGCCAATGACTTAAGGTTGATGGCCTCTGGTCCGCGCTGCGGCTTGGGAGAAATTAATCTGCCGCCCCGGCAACCAGGTTCATCGATTATGCCCGGAAAAGTGAATCCGGTCATGGCCGAAGTCGTCAATCAAAGTGCTTTCCAAGTGGTAGGAAATGATTTGACGATCAGCATGGCGGCCGAAGCGGGACAATTCGAATTGAACGTCATGGGTCCGGTGATTGTGTTCAATCTTTTACAATCGATCCGGATTATGACCAACGTATTCACCGTGTTCCGCAAGTATTGCCTGAGCGGAATCACCGCCAACGAAGAGCGCATGAAAGCATATGTGGACAACAGTGTCGGCGTGATTACCGCCATTAATCCGCATGTCGGCTATGAAACGGCCGCTCAAATTGCGAAGGAGGCTGTGGAAACGAAACGGCCCGTGCGGGAAATTGTATTGGAGCGCGGCGTTTTAACCGAGGAAGAATTGGACAAGATTCTTAATCCGTTTGAAATGACATATCCCGGCATTGCCGGCAAGGAATTGTTGGAGAAAAAGAAACAAGAAATATAATTGTTTTAATGTAAGCGGGAAGAATGAAAAAGTGTGCCCTTTCATTTAAAGGGCACGCTTTTTGTTTTTCTTTTCTTCTTATTGAAACTATATAAATATAGTTAAGAAGATTTTGTTAATTAATTGGAAAAAGTATTTGCTATTTTGAATTTTCGTTAATAAAAAGTAATGTGAACGCTTAAATATTGAACATTACATTATAGGAAAATAGGAAATATTTTTGGTTTAAGGGTATGACGTAAACATTGTTGAAAAACTTGGGGAATTAATCGCTGCTGGTTCAGATCCGATTCCGTTTCCAAACAGGGATATGCTAATAGACCTGATTGCATTTCATCAAATTCCTGTTCATCTGAACGCAACCGTAGAAGAAATTACAAAAGATAGTGTCATTATTACCGGCAAAAAAGGAAAATTGGAACTTGAAGCCGATGCTGTCGTACTTTCAATCGGTTATAAACCGAATGACGAGTTGTTCAAAGAAGTTTACGGAGCGACTGATAAAAAGGTTTGGCTCATTGGAGACGCAAAAAACCCGTCTAACATAATGAATGCTGTCAAAGATGGTTCTGCAATAGGAGCGTTAATTTAGTGTTGGGTATTGTTATTCTGCTTGGAAGCGGAAACGTCAATATCATTGGAATTTTTTAGACATGGGGGAATAAATTAAAAAGAAAG
>CALKIU010000105.1 GCA_937995745.1 uncultured Bacillaceae bacterium
TTTACTGCATAAGTATCCTTTTGCTAGGCTTTACACCTGTGTTGTAATTTTAGTTCAGCCATGGCTGCCATCCTTTGATAATAATTATGTTCCTAATTTTATGAAAATAATTATACAAAATTTTTCTGTGTGAATCATAGGGCTGGCATTTATAATTATTTATAACTAATTATAATTTTTTATAACTATTTATATCTTATTACAAAAATTAATGGGGCTAAAGAAGAATTTTCTTTTTAGAACAAATTCTTGTTCATATTATACAGGTATAATATAAGGGGTGATTGGTATGGTTAATAATGTTTCATATACTGTTGAGGAAGTTTCTCAGCTGTTGAAGATTTCTAAATTAACGGTATATGACTTAATCAAAAAAGGGGAACTGACAGCTTTCAGAGTCGGCCGGCAAATGAGGGTTGAACAACGTGAGCTTGAAAGATATAAGGCGAAAAACAGAACAGCTGCCGTGAACGGAGAAAACTACTCCTCGGAGAAACAGAGCGATGTAAAAGAACGTCCCAAAAAACAAGTGGTAATCAGCGGCCAGGATGTAGTATTGGATATGCTGAGCAAATATATTGAACAGCATACACCGCTTGTTCCTTTGAGATTATATAACGGGAGCTTAAATAGTCTTATATCGATGTACAATGGAGAATGTGATGTTGTAAGTGTTCATTTGTTTGACGGAGATACAGGCGAATATAATCTTCCCTATGTGAAACGCATTCTGGTGAGTCATCCGTTTACGCTGATTAATTTGGTTTGCAGGACGGCAGGAATTTATGTGAAACGGGGAAATCCGCTTAATATAAGAGGATGGAAAGATTTAGCCAAGCCTCACGTTAAGATTGTTAATCGCGAGAAAGGTTCCGGGGCAAGGGTTTTGCTGGACGAGCAGTTAAGAATACATGGCATTTCCAAAGATTCAATAACGGGATATCACACGGAGTTAACAAGCCATTTTTCCGTTGCTTCAGCTGTGGCAAGCGGAAAAGCCGATGCGGGTGTAGGGATAGAAAACGTGGCCAAAATGGTGAATGTCGATTTTATCCCGTTGATTACGGAACGATACGATTTAGTATTGCTGAAAACAAAAGAAAACTTAAACCTGTTGAAAGTTATCAAGGAAGCTGCCTCTTCAGTTGAATATCGCTCTCAATTGGAACAACTATCCGGTTATGATCTTAGTCTGACGGGGAAGGTAATATATGAATCGTGATTACGCAACAGCGTTTCCCCGTTATGGTGGAAAATGGATTTGGCCGACAACCCTTTTGCTTAGGTGTGAAAGGCACAGGCTGCCGGCTGGCGGTGATGTTATCTTATCTGAATTGGCGGATGGATTTTCCCTTTTCACCATTCAGATGGAGTTTTCCTGCCGAAGTGCTGTTTAAGGAAAAATTCATCTCCCGGTTCCTTGCAAGTGCATTCTGACTAATACTGAACCAAACGATTCGGATTGGAATATTTACAGATACGGAAAATGATGTTTAAAAACGAAAAAGAAGGAATAGGATCTGTATTTATCACGATGTTATTCCTTTTTTCAGTTTTATGTAAGGCCGGAGCAGATAGCTTGCCGCTTTTAACGGGTTGATGAATTTTGTTTGGAAAAGCTTTTTGCCCCAATAGCCTTGCATAGCGCGCACGATTCGGTCAATTCCGTCGTCCGATAATTGCTCCATTGCTCTCCTTAAAACGAGGGAATTTTCATAGCTTTGCCGGAGCGGCTTCATAAGTTCCTCATATTTTCCCAAACCGAGCAAATCATAGGCAGCGTAGACGCCGCTTAACAGAGCGGTGTACTGGCCAAACCCCATAAAAGGCATCATCGTCCCAAAGCAATTTCCCACATAAAAAGTGTTTCCGATTCGGGCAGACCGGCAAATGCCAATCGGATAACCGGTTATATGAAATTGGTCTGTCACCTTCAAGTCCTGTTTTAACTGTTCACATACTTTACCAAAAAAAATGTTCCAAAAATCATTGAGTGTTTGGCCGGAGCCGGGACGGTCGGGAATGGCAAGGGAAACTGTCGCTTCTTTTTTCGAAAAGGGAATGAGAAATCCGTAACCATACGGGGCGAAATCATAATTCACCCAAGCCATTACCGTATAGCGGTCAAATTCTCCCTCCACGGTTGTCCCCTTTATGGAAACCGTCAAATCTTCCCGGAAATTTCTCGTCTCTTTTGCATAAGTTCCGTCGCCGGTGGCCATGACAACATGGGTAAATTTACTTAACAGTTCTTCGTAGCTGTATTTGGAGTGAAAGTGAATCGGTGATTTGACTTGTTTTTCAAGCTGGGCCTCGAATGAATCCTGTTCCCTGCCGCGGATATTCGAAAATCCAAGATGCCCCTCTAAGATAGCCTGTTCATTTTTTGAGAAAAGAAGCATTTTCTGTATGCTGGCGACAGGTTTAAGATAAATCCCGAATTCCTCTGACAGCGAGACAATACAATCATGCACCGGCCGTGAAAAAATGGACAAAAGGACCTCACCGTTCACAAACCGGTCTCCAACCTGTCCGCGTTTTTCAAAAATCGCCGGGGTCACGTCATGTTTTTCCAAAGTAATGGCACAGGCCAAACCGGACAACCCTGCACCCATAATCGCAACATCCACAAAAATCTCTCCTCATCATCTTTTTTACAATACGAGTATCCTTCACAACCAAACAAAATATGTTGACATTTATTAGGTGAGTCAGACTCGTTCCCTTGCCCCGAATGGGTCAGGGGGACAGGCACGCTGACCCGCTTGTATTTGAACAGGGGTCACAGAATGGTTTTGCTAATCGATACTTAAATCGAATTAACTGCGGCAGAAGAAGAAGAGTTTCGGTTCAATGATTGGCTGTATGAGATTTTCTGCAGATAAACGGAACGAAAGAAAGTTATAAGGGGCCATTTCTTTTTGGTTATTATAAATCCTTGAAATGATCCGGTTTCCCGGGGTGTGCAGATGAGTTTCAAGGGAGATTTTTGTCTAAAAGAAGCGGATTGAATTGTTGATAAATCATATTAGAAATACAAAAATTTACACATACTTAAATTATCATGAGTCAGAACATAAGGAGAAGGCGAACATGACAGAGGAATACAGCAACAACAAAAGTAAAGAATTGTCTCCGGAGCACTGTGAGGAGCTTTTGAATGTATTAAAGGAGCGTTTTGAGAAAAACATGCACCGTCATCCTGAGGTTGTTTGGGAGCAAGTGCAGGCAAAACTGGTGGCAAATCCGGAAAAGCTTTGGTCGCTGTCTGAAATGGAAAGAACCGGCGGCGAGCCGGATGTGGTTGATTATGACAAAGAAAAAGATGAATACGTATTTGTTGATTGTTCACGGGAAACCCCAAAAGGTCGGAGAAGTATCTGTTATGACCGTGCAGCATTGGAATCAAGAAAAAAGCATAAGCCGGAAAATAGCGCCATGGATATGGCGGCGGAAATGGGTATTGAGATGTTAACGGAAGAGCAATACCGGGAATTGCAAAAACTTGAAGACTTTGATACGAAAACATCCAGCTGGGTGCAAACTCCCCCTGACATAAGGAACCTGGGTGGTGCCTTGTTTTGCGACCGCCGCTACGGGCACGTCTTTGTCTACCACAACGGTGCTGACTCCTACTACAGCGTCAGGGGCTTCCGCGGCTCACTCAGGGTCTAGGGGACAGGTTCGCTGTCCCACCCATTTATTTACAAGGGTGGGTGTTCCGGCGTTACCAGCTTTGCGGGTTATTAAATGAGGGGTTTTTTTATGATACTTCTTTTGTTTAATTACGTGAAGAAATAATTCAACTTTCGCCCGGTTTTGCCGGTTTTTGTGTCCGATTTTCTGTGAAGATTTAGTTGAACCGGATTTTTCCAACAGGATACGGGCATTATTTAAGATAACCGGTGGCGGCAATAAGCGCCGCCACGCGGTTTTGCTGTGGCAAATAATTTAATGAATGATGAAGAGTGCAAGAACATTTTTATATGTGACCAAAATTTGGGAGTGATTTTAATTAATTGCCAAACTCCCTATTTTCTAAGTAGTAGCCTTTTTATGCACTCCCATTAATACGATAAACCTGTTTAAATCATTTTGATAGCGCCCAGAGAGTTTGATATTTTCAGTGCAACTCTCACTACCAATTCAAAAACTAAAAAAATTTTGTTTCCGTATTCGGGTAAATTCTATTTTCCTTTTCGTTGGAGGATCCGAAGCATTTTGTTAAAAATACTCTTATTTTCTGATTTGTCTAAAGAATTATCCTATTCATATGACGGTTCGTATAATTGAAGAACATCCCCGTTCTCCAGACGGATTCCATAGATGTGGTTGTCAAGCATTTTAAATATTTCCTCAGCGACAGCATTAAATTTGTCAAATGGAATAACTTTATAATCCGTTTCTTTGGCGACAGGCATTTTTTCGTATTGTTCTTTTGCATTTCCGAAGCTTTCAAAAAAGTCCTCTTTGTCCAGCTCTTCAAACACATCAAGTTTAACGATTTTTTTATCAAGGTCGATTTCCACCAGGGCGTCTGCCCAAAATCCCAAATCATCCTTTCCTTCATCGGAAACGGCAATAAGGCCGTCATTACGGTTTGCAGCCGGATCAAATTTTTCGCCTTTTGCAAAAGCTTCCATTTCCTCGATTTCCGTTTCTTTAAGCAAAGCTCCGGTCGTTTCAAGAAGGCGGACTGCGTATAAGACATCGTTGGATGCATCGATGCGGTCAATATTATTTATGATTGTGTTTGTAATTTCAAAAGAAGACGAAGTATAGCCGCCCCAATGATAATAAGCGTTAGCCAACAATCTGTCGTCTTTAATAATTTCGATAAGTAATCTTTCGCCCATAACTCTTCTCCTTTTTCGTTTTGGCTCTGTTAAAGATAAATGTTGATATTTGATACCTATCCGAATTCTTGTTA
>CALKIU010000106.1 GCA_937995745.1 uncultured Bacillaceae bacterium
GAAGAGGCTGGGACAAAAGATAAAAAACACCATTTTCTCACGGGAGAAAAATGGTGTTTTTTTGATAATTGAAGAAAATTGATTTCCGTTCCGGGGACGCTTTCCGCGGGCCCGGCTCGAGCCTCCTCGGAGCTCAATCCTTCGCTCCTGCGGGGTCTCGAGACTCGGGCTGTTCCCGCAGGAAAGCTTTTGCTTTGCGACGAAAGCGGAGCGACAGGAGCACTCGCCCCGTCACTCCAATCAATTTTCTGTGATATCAATTTTTTACAAAAAATTTTTTTGCAGCTCGTTCACTTTATTAGTTATGTCCCAGCCTCTTATCTTTCACAAGCCCATCTGTCGTCGTCCCGGTCCAATTTCGTTTGATAAGCGGAATGGGTGGAAGGAACTCCATTTGTGCCCTCCCCATTCCTGCAAAAACTACATATTATAAATAAACAAATTTTATTGGAAAGGGAGGGTTGAAAATGATGCAACCACGAAAATCTTTATTCGGCATTTGCTATCCCGGTTACCGTTATTGCGGACCAGGCTGTTCCGGTCCGGGTGCCCCGACAAATCCTGTCGACTATTGCTGCATGCAACACGATTACTGTTACCGAATGTATGGACCATCAAGATTTTGTGATGATCTGTTCCAACAATGTCTTGCCCCTTACCAGCATCCATACTTTGGAAAAATGGCAAAGGATGCCCGATTTTTTTCCCGTGTCATGAGATTGCGCAATATCTTTTTCTAACACCAGTCAAAGGACGTTTTCAAGCGTCTTTTTTTATTCAGTAAAATTTGATTCCTCTTTAGTGTTTGTTCCCTCTAAAAGAATATCCACTAAATAAACGTTAAAAACCGTTTATTTTGGTTGATAAATTTGATTGATTGTAGTATAGTATAATACGTGAAATAAATGACCAATATTGTCATTTGGTCAGTTTTTGATTAATGGAGGTGAATCCAATGGCGATCGACCGAAAACAATTAATCCTGGAAGCTGCGAAAAAATCCTTCTCCTTATTTGGCTATAAGGCGACAACGATGGATCAGGTGGCGAAACTGGCCAATGTCGGCAAAGGAACCATTTATACATTCTTCAAAAGCAAAGAAGAAATTCTAGATGAAATTGTCACTTCCCTGATCCGGGACATGAAGGCCGAAGCGGGAAACGCCATCGATCCAAATAGCCGCTTTGATGAAAACATCCGTCGTGTTCTGATAAGGTTTTTGGAATTCCGGAAATCCCATCAGCTCACGATCAAGCTTTTCCAAGAAGAGAGAGAAATTGGAACAAAAGCGGTTGTGGATGTCATTCAGCGGGTGGAGCAAGCCATCATTGACTACATGAAAGGGATTATTCAGGATGCCATTGACCGTGGTGAAATCAAAGAATGCAATCCGGAAATCACCGCCTTTGTCATGCTGGAAACTTATGTGGCCTTAATATTTGATTGGGAACAACATCACCCGCCTTTGGACAAGGAAGAAATGTCCGATTTGTTTAAATTATATTTCTTTGAAGGATTATTGAAATGACTTTTCATTGAAGGGACTCAATTTCAGGAGGGCCCTACATATTTGCTGCAAAATGACCAAATGAACAAAATAGTCATTACTTCTAGGGGGTAACAATGTGAAAAAATCGTCTTTTTTGGCGGAACTAAAATTCCTTCTTACAAACAAAAAAGTGCTCATTTCGGTGATCGCCGTCGCGCTAGTACCTTTGCTTTATGCCGGAATGTTCATCTGGGCATTCTGGGATCCATATGCCAACTTGAACGACTTGCCTGTTGCGGTCGTCAATGAAGATGAAGGCGCAGAATTCGAAGGCGAAAACTTGCAAATCGGGAAAGAACTCGCCGATAAGCTGGAAGACAGCGATGAGTTTGAATTCCATGTGGTTTCCAAGGAAGAAGGATACAAAGGCCTTGAAAACCGGGATTATTATTTGCTTGTGGAAATTCCGGAAAACTTCTCTGAAAATGCAACAACCATCCTCGATGATGAGCCGAAAAAATTGGAAATCAAATATGTGCCAAATGAAAGCACCAACTTCCTTTCAGCCCAAATCGGAGAATCTGCCATGAAAGAAGTGAAAGCGGAAATCTCCAAAAAAATCATTGAAACTTATGCGGAAACAATGTTTGATTCCATCACGGAATTGGCGGATGGCTTGAATCAGGCAAGTGACGGTGCAAGCCAATTAAAAGATGGGATTGCTAAACTCGATGACGGTTCCAAAACATTAAGTGAAAATCTTGCCACATTGGCATCCAAAATGAACGAGTTCAAAGAAGGCGTGAACACTGCTGCCAACGGTTCCAATTCCATCGCCTCCGGTGCCGGCCAATTGAAAGATGGCCTAAAACAAGTGAATGATAATCTTCCAGCGCTGGTGGATGGAACTTCCCAAGTGAAAAATGGCGTCAAACAAATGAAAGACCAACTGCCAGCTCAAGTGGCGGCGGGAATATCAGAAAATCTCAAAGGCAGTGTTAAAGACATCAGTGCTGGAATCGACCAATTGGAAACCCAATTGTCCAGCGAATTATCAACTCAATTGACAACCGGAATCGTCAACGGTCTATCCGGCCAATTGGCGGAACAAACGGTTTCAAATCAATCCCAAACATTGGCGCAAATCAAATCCGCCCTTGTGGCAAACGGCTATATGACGGAAGCGCAAGCGGATGCCTTTATGGCGAAAGTCGCAAGCAATTCACCTTCGAAAGAACAAATCGAAGCGCAATATAAAACTTCATTGCAAGCCCAATTGGAGCCTCAAATATCCGAAGGCATCAGCAAAGGGCTCAACCAAGGACTGACGCAATTTGAAACGTCATTGACAAACCAATTGCTTGGTTCAGCTGACGGCATTGAAGAGAAATTGAAAGCCCAAACTGCCCCAGCCTTTGATCAATTGATTGCCGGTCTTGACCAAATCATCTCCGGTGAACAAACATTGCAAAGCGGGGTAAGCAAACTTTACAACGGTTCCGTTGCATTGAACAATGGCGCCAATGAATTGACTGCAGGCATGAACAAACTATCTGACGGTGCCAGCCAGCTTCAAGATGGCGCAGGAAAACTTTCTGACGGTGCAAATCAATTGACATCCGGCGCGGATAAATTATTGGACGGTTCAACAGAACTTGCCGACAAACTCGCTGAAGGCGCTGAAAAAGCAGGCACAGTGAATGCCAACGATGACACTTATGATATGATGGGTGAACCGGTCGTTGTGGATAAAGAACCTGTCAATGAAGTGCCAAACTACGGTACAGGTTTCTCTCCATACTTCATGTCGCTCGGCCTATTCGTCGGAGCATTGATGCTTTCCATCGTCTTTGAATTCAAACGACCAGTGATCCGTCCTAAAAACCCATTCGCCTGGTTCGGAAGCAAATTCGGCGTTGTCGCAATCATCGGTTTGATCCAAGCGTTACTGGTAGATTTCATTCTGTTGGTTGTATTAAAACTTGAGGTTGAGAACTTACCGTTATTCATCTTAACGTCCATAATTGTCAGCTTCGTATTCATGGCGTTGATCCAAATGCTTGTTACATTGTTGGGCGACGCTGGCCGATTTATTGCAATCATCGTGTTGATTTTGCAATTGACGACAAGTGCCGGAACGTTCCCGATGGAATTGTTGCCAAACGCCTTGCAACCAATCAACGCATTATTGCCAATGACTTATACAATCCAAGCCTTCAAAGCGGCCATATCAAGCGGAGATATCTCCTACTTGTGGCACAACAACTTCATCCTATTGGGTTACATGGTGGCCTTTATGTTGCTTACAACCGCCTCTTTGGCCATTTCATTCAAACGTCAGAATGATGTGGAAATGGTGGCTGTGATGCAGTCTCATGGGGATGAAGAATGATTTCTTGGAAGAGTAAATAAAGATGTTAAAAGAAAAGGATAGATGCACGGGGAGCCTGTGTGTCTATCCTTTTTGTTTGGGGCGTGAAATTGATTTAATCGGTCATTAAAAATGTTTTTGGCAAATAGATTTTTTTAGCGGTTGCTTTACAGCTTAAAACTAGAAAACTTTATCAAAACCAGGAGATTAATGAAGTGTTTTTATAACGGCTTTAGATTACAAAAACTCAAGTATTGTTTTTTACCAGTTGATAATGAGTGTTGTTCCTGACACAATGAAATTGGAGGGATCGCAATGAATCGAAATTTCTTTGTCTACGGCACACTGATGACAGGGTGTTCCAATCATCATGTCATCCCCAAAAATGCAATCGAAAACATTCAAAACGCGGCGATTGAAAATGTGGAACTATATTCACATATCAGCGGCGAATATCCTTGCATGATCGAAGGAAATTCGACGGTGTTCGGGGAAGTCATTACCATTAAAGAACGTCATTTTCAAAAGGCTTTGCAAGCGATGGACCTATTGGAAGATTACGATGAAAATGCACCAACAAGGGATAACCTTTATATTCGTGAAATCAAAGAAGTTGTGTTGGAAACCGGCGAAAGGATTCAAGCCTATGTGTATATGTACAATCCAATTCATAAAGGATTAGGAAAGCGAATCCCGGATGGAAACTGGAAAACGTGGCTGGACAAAAAATGGGAGATGTAGCCATTCCTAAAAGAACCCAATGGCAATCCTACCTCCTATTTTTTTACTGAAAGATTACAACAAACCTTACGTTAATCCCTTCCAAAAGCCGCCATTATGCTTTGATCCCTTAAATCCAATCCCATTCATGCTCTTAAAAAATATCGTTTCAAAAATAAAAGCCACCCTATATTCAATAGAGTGGCTGAACCTGTCATTTTATCCATTGGGAGCTTGTACTTGCTTTCTCCCATTACGCATTTTGCAGCTCTAATTTTGCTTCTTTTTCTCTGACTAATGGAATCACTTTTTCGCCAAATGCTTGAAGATCTTCGTCATAATGCAGGAATCCTGTTAACACGATGTTGACGCCGATTTTCTTCAATTCAATAATGCGGTCTGCAACTTGCTCCGCTGTACCAATCAATCCGGTTTTAAATCCGTCATTGTATTGGATCAAGTCTTCGTATGAAGAATTTGCCCACATACCTTCTTTTTCATTTGTAGATTGGCCGGCATGTTTCACAGAATCTTTAAATCCTAACACAGCTTCGTGATCTGCTTGTTCTATGATATCACGTAAAACTTGCTTTGCCTCTTCCTCCGTATCACGAACGATCACAAAGCCGTTTACCCCAAATTCAATTTGCCCTTTTCCATTTGCTTCACGAAGGGCTTTAACTTCATCGATTTGCTTTTTAATGTCTTCCAATGAACCGCCATTCATGAAGTACACATCTGATACACGTCCTGCCATTTCTTTGGCGGCTTTCGAATTTCCTCCTTGGAAGATTTTTGGCGTTTTTACCGGTTTCGGCTTTAAAGGAGCCTGATTGATTCGATAGAAGTCTCCGCGATAAGTAAATTCTTCCTCTGTCCAAAGACCACGCAATACTTCAATAAACTCTTCCGAACGGCGATAGCGCTCATCATGGTCCAACCAAGGCTCACCGTATGCGTTAAACTCGCCTTTGAACCAACCGCTGACAATGTTGATGGCTGCACGGCCATTACTGATATGATCGATTGTTGAGATATTTTTTGCCATCACACCTGGATGCCATAAGCCAGGTAATACAGCCGTGATCAGATTTAATTTTTCTGTGGAAGCCGCCAACGCGGATGCAAGAGCTGCCGCCTCCAATTGATTTTCAGCACCATAGCTTGCCAAAAACCGGGTTTGGATTAATACATAATCAAATCCAAGCTTTTCGGCGATTTGTGCATAACGTTTATTGTCTTCAAAGGACCATCCCGTTTTTTGCGGGATTTTGGAAATCACTAATCCTCCACTAACATTTGGTGCCCAGTAAGCAAATTGTAAAGACATGTGTATTCCTCCTAATAATTTATGCCTCTTCACCATTTTCTGTGGTACACACACAATTCCTGGAATAGTTAGCGAG
>CALKIU010000107.1 GCA_937995745.1 uncultured Bacillaceae bacterium
GAATAAACACTTTCCATGAACCGGCGTTTCCTAAAGGCTGAATGCCGGTTTTTTGCTGCAAAGAAAAGGGAAAGGACAGCTTTCCCCCGTGATATAATGAAATCAAGCAAAAAACGGTTTTTTTAAAATCGTTCATCCGCCCGGGAATCCCAAACCGGCGGAGGGCTTGCAAGTCATGCCAATGAATCATATTCAGGTGAGATGATGATCGCAAATAAACAACTGGAAGAACAAATTCGTGCAGAGAATGAAAAAGTGCTGACGTTGTTGTGCAATTATCTAAATGCTTTTCCTGATTGTGTGAAAAAAGAAGATGTGGAAGAACTTGTCCGGGGCGGCGTTTCTCATGAATATGCTTTTGCCGTCTTGCTGGCGGCAGAATTGGGGCTGGATATGGACGCCCATCCTGAAGACCGGAAGCTTTTCAACTATTATTTCCGCTATATGTTTCATAAACTGGATGAGAACAAATACCGCAGCAATCCGTATTACCGGAATATTCGCATCCCCGCGGCGCGGGTCGGAACTTGTGAATTAAAGCATGAAACCTTTCTTCCCTATGAAGGGTTTGTTTGCCATGATATGACGATGACCAGAGAGGGGAGAGTTCGGCCGCACATCGGGTTTTTTGCCACGGAGTTTTCCTTTCCGGCCCTTTTGGAAGACGGCCGGGTATGGATGACGATTACGCCGAATGAGATTGAAACGATGCAGGGGGCGGTGGACCGGGCGTTCGGTCATGTACTCACATTCGGGCTCGGCCTGGGTTATTTTGCTTATATGGCATCGGAAAAAGAGAATGTGGACAAAGTGACGGTCGTGGAAATCAATGAAGATGTCATCGCCCTTTTCCAAAAATACATTTTGCCGCAGTTTCCGAACGCCGGCAAAATTGATATCGTCAGAGGGGACGCCTTTGCATTTGCGGAAAGGGAGTTGGCAAGGGGCCGTTTCGATTTTCTGTTTGCCGATTTGTGGCGTGATGTGTCCGACGGCCTTCCCATGTATTTGCAGTTGAAAAAATATGAGTCTCTCAGTCCGGATACGGTATTTATGTATTGGATCGAAAAGACGTTGAAATGTTATTTATAGAAGTTTTTTGATGCCTTTGTTTCGGGGCACCCGGGTTTCCGGGACAGCCGGCATTGGATACAGGAGTGTGGATAAATGGCGCGCGTTTTGTATATTGAAGATGAAAAAGAGATCGGCCGCTGGGTGACGGAAGATCTGAAGGAGCGGGGCCATGACGTGATTTGGCTGGAGTCCGGCGAAGGCGCCGGCCAATATATTCCTGAAACGGATATTGTCATTTTGGATGTCATGCTGCCCGGTTTGGACGGTTTTTCCATCGGAAAACGGATGAAAAAGGAAAGAAGCGATTTGCCCATTCTCATGCTGACGGCGCGGACGGCGGTGGAAGACAAGCTGGAAGGGCTGAGCTTTGCGGATGACTATTTGACAAAACCGTTCCATCCCGATGAACTGGCGGCCCGCATTGATGTGTTGTTGAGAAGGTTTCAAAAACACGAGGAAGTCCTGGAAATCAAACATTTGAAAATATACCCGCGGGATATGAGGATTTTGAACAAGAAGACGAATGAAGAAATCATCTTGACGGGAAAGCAATATTATTTATTTCAATTTTTCATCCGCCATTTAAACCAAATTTTAACGAAGGAACAGCTGTACGAAGGCGTGTGGGGAGAACCGTACATAGAGGGCGATAAAACATTGATGGTGCATATCCGCTATTTGCGGGAAAAACTCGAAGAAAATCCGGCGAAACCGGAAATTATTGAAACGATTCGCGGCATCGGCTACCGGGTGAAAGCATGAAGAAATTGTTCCGCTCCCTGCAGGCCAAATATATGCTCATTATTTTGACGGCGATTTTCATTATTCAGTTTGCCTTTATTATCATGGGCATCGTCATGACAGAGTTGACGGACAGTTATGCCGATGAATGGTCCGATACCCGCCGGGTGGAAGAAAAATGGCATCAAGACGCCGGAAACTTGCCGGCCGCCGATGCCGAGGCTGTCCGCCGGCTATTTTTGCAATGGAAAGAAGCTCTTCCGGAAGCTTCCATGTTTTGGGTGGACGGCAGCGGGCATCTCGCCGAGCAGGTTGACGTAAAAGAAGAACTTCCGGAAACTTGGACCCCGTCTTACACGGCTTCTTTCATTAAGAAGCGGTACGGAGGCGATCCGTTTACGGTTATCGCGCTTTTGGGAACGGAAGGGGAGGACGGTTTCCTTGTCTTGGAAGTGCCGCGGGATCAGTTTGAGGCTCCTTTGCAAAGGATGTATGACCGGTATGAGCACATTTTCGCCGCCGGCATCATGGCGATTATTTTTTTATTTGTCTTCATTTCATACCTGTTTTTCCGCAATATCCGCAACCGGCTTTTGGCTTTGCAAACGGCGATGGAAAACAGGGACGGGGACGGGCTTCCCGTGCCGGCGGATGTGAAAAAGGATGATGAAGTGGGCTGTCTTGAACAAACGTTTAATCAAATGGTGCGGGAATTGAGGGAAAGCAAGAAGCGGGAGCAGGAAGAGGAAAGACTGCGCCGGGAACTGATTGCCAATTTGTCCCACGACTTGCGGACCCCGTTGACAAAACTAAGCGCCCATATCCATTCGCTTGGCAAAGAGAAGTTGTCGGAGAACGGACGCCGTGCCATCGAAGCGGCGCAAACGTCAATCCGGGATGTGGACCGGCTGATTGAAAATTTGATGGCCTATACGCTTCTAATGGCCAGCAAATTGAAACAGGAGCCGAGACCGACGGACATTGTCCGTTTTGTGCGCGAACAGGCGGCGGCCTGGTATCCCGTGTTTGAAAAGGAAGGATTTGTTGTGGATGTGGAACTGTCGCCGCTGGAGACCAATCCGTGGGAGGTGGATCCGGTTTGGATGGGGCGGATTTTCGATAATTTGCTGCAAAACGTCCTCCGCCACGCCAAGGACGGGAAATATCTTTTGATCAAAACGGAGTCCGCCGGGGATTTTGATGCGATCGTCATCGCGGACCGGGGCAAAGGCATGGGGCAGTCGTCCGGGAAAAAAGGGGCGGGCATTGGCTTGACGATTGTCGATATGATGGTGAAAGGCATGGACTTGGATTGGGAGATGGAAACAGGACCACACGGCACGACAGTGAAAATAAAAAAATATAAAAACAGGCGATAAGAACGGCGCCAACGAAGCAGCGGTGAAAATGGTAAGATCGCCATCATGGGCTAAGACCATACTGCACAAAATGAGTGTAAGAGATCAGGTATAAGAACGATGCATTCCGGGAAAACGGACCATTCCCCGGAATGCATTTTTTTAAACAAAATTTAAACTTGTCTCCTCCTTAGTTTTAACCTTCCCCGCTTATCCTTGTAGAAGAGGTGAAAACAGTGGAATTTATCATTGAAACAAGCGGTTTGACGAAGAAATTTGGCAAAGACACCGCCGTCTCCGGTTTGAACATGAAAGTTCCGAAAGGGGAAGTGTACGGATTTTTAGGACCCAACGGCGCCGGTAAAACGACGACGATCCGGATGCTTCTCGGACTGATGAAGCCGACGTCGGGCACGATTCATATTTTTCAAAAGGATTTGCAAAAAGAACGAATCTCCATTTTGAAAAGGGTCGGCTCCCTAGTGGAGCAGCCTTCCTATTATCCCCATTTGACCGGTTATGAAAATTTGGAAGCGATCAGGAAAATTTTAGGCGTGCCGGAAAAAAGGATCGCTGCAGTGCTCGAACTGGTCGGGCTGTCGGATGCGGCCCATAAAAAGGTGAAAGGCTATTCTTTGGGCATGAAGCAGCGACTCGGCATCGCCGCCTCTCTTTTGCATGACCCGGAACTTTTAATCTTGGATGAACCGACGAACGGCTTGGACCCGTCCGGCATGAAGGAAGTCCGGAATCTGCTGAAACGGTTGGCGGAGGAAGAAGGTAAGACGATTGTCATCTCCAGCCATTTGCTTTCCGAAATCGATCAAGTGGCGACAACGGTCGGGGTTTTATTGAAAGGGAAATTGATTTTTCAAGATTCCATTGCCGCGATGCGGAAACAGGCGCAGCAGAAGATCAAATTGCGGGTCAGCGACGGAGAGGAAGCATGGCGGACGCTCCTATCACGAGGGATGAAAGTTGACTTTAAAGAGGGAGCGGTTTTTCTCGAGAACGCCTCTGATGAAAAAGCGGCCGAAGCCGTCGCCGTGCTCGTCGAAAACGGCTTTGCCGTCTACCGCGTCGAAGAACAAAAAAGCTCCCTCGAAGAAATTTTCTTGCAGATGACAAAGGGGGAACGGGACAAATGATGGGACCCCTTTTGCGGACGGAGTTTTTGAAAATCAAACGGAAAGGGTTTTGGCTCTTAACATTTTTAGGCCCCTTCGGCGTCGTGGCCCTACAAATGGTAAATTACGGCGTGCGCAAAGACTATTTGTTCCAACAAAGCGATGATCGCTGGGCCTATTACTTGCACAATGTGCATGATTTCACTCCGTTGGCGCTCGTTTTGGGAATTGTCATTTTGACGTCCCTGATGGCGAGCATCGAAAATGAAACGAATGCCTGGAAACAGTTGATGTCGCTGCCCGTATCAAAGTACAGCGTCTATTTGTCCAAGTTCACCGTGCTGTCTTTCTTTTTGTTGGCCGCTTCGTTTTTGCTGATGGTTTTCACTCTTTTGTACGGAATTTTTCTCGATTTGGGCCCGGATATTCCGTATGCCGACCTGGCCCGCTACAGTTTTTATCCGTTTTTTGCTTCCTTGCCGGTTCTCGCTTTGCAGCTGTGGGCGGCCGTCATTTTTCGAAACCAGGGGATTCCGGTGGCCCTTGGGGTTTTTGGTGTAATTCTCACATATTCTTCTTATTCTTTGCCGGATTGGCTGATTTGGAAGTGGCCGACCTTGATGAACGGCTGGAACGAACCGGTGTTGAATGTCCTGTGGGGCCTTTTGGCAGGATGCGCCTTGTATGTTTTTGGCATGATTGATTTTGCAAGAAGGGACGTGAAATAAATGCTGCCCATCCTTCAGTCGGAATGGTTTAAACTGCGGAAAGCAAAAATCGTCTCCGTCCTGTTCACCGGGCCGCTGGCGGGTTTTTTGCTCGGCTTCACGATTCATGGCGATGTCCCGGAGGGCGTCAATCCGTGGCATATACTCCTTCTGTTTATGAATGTCATCTACGCCCTTCTTTTCCTCCCCTTGATGACCGGCGTTTTGGCCGGATTGATTTGCCGCTATGAACATCAGGCGGGCGGATGGAAACAGCTGTTGACGCTGCCTGTCACAAGGGGCAAAGTGTTCACCGGAAAATACATCATTTTAATGGCGCTTGTTTTGTTCATCCAGCTCTTGTACCTTGGCGCCGTTTACGGAGTGGGATGGGCGAAAGGTTTTACAGAGCCTTTTCCGCTGGAGATTGTGTGGAAAAGCATTTTCGGCGGCTGGATCGCTTCTTTTCCCCTCGTCGCTTTGCAATTGTGGATGTCCATTCTTTTTAAAAATTTTGCCGCCCCTTTGGCCGTGAATGCCGTCTTCACCCTGCCCGCCATCCTCGCCGTCCAATCGGAACGGTTTGGTCCTTACTATCCGTGGGGGCAGCCGTTTTTAATGATGTATATCGGCGGCGGGGACGGCGTCTTCTTTGTCCCTTGGGAACAACTGCTGCTCGTGGTCGGGGGAAGCTTTCTCGTCTTTTTCCTCGGCGGATATATCTATTTTCAAAGAAAAGCGGTTTAATGCCCTTTCGCCCTTGCCGTAAAGCATGGCTGCCCCCTTTCATTAACCGAATCTTTACAAAAAATTTGCAATTTTTAATGGCAGCGCAACAAAGCGGCATGCTATCATGGTTGCAGCAACAAATGCAAGGAGGCGCCGAGCGTGTTGGAAAAATTGAAGAAAATCGCACTCTCGATCGTGGATATACCCGCAGATTTCAAGCTGGTAATCGAAGACTATTCAGAAGGCGGGGACGGTTCCGGGGAGGCGTTCTTTTCCTGGGCGAACGAAAAGGAAGAAGGAATTGCCCTGACCCTTGATTCAAAAGGCCATTTGAAAAGCTTGGCGGTGGAAAAAGCGGCCAAAGACCCGGCGGCTTCACCTGTAACCTATGAGGAAGCGCGGGCCCGGGCGGAGCAATTTTTGCAGAAACACTATCCGGATGCCCTTCAAACATTTTCCTTGGAGAAAACGGAGGAAAGGAAGGACGGCTGCACTTTTTCTTTCAGGCAGATTGAACACGGTGCGCCTGTAGAGAACAGCGGCTGTTTCATCCGCGTCAATGCCGGCGGGGAAATTACAGATTTTGCTTATTATGGGATAAAAAAGGTGCCGGATTGGCCCGGGGAACTCATTGCGAAGGAAAAACTGCTCAACGATTTGAAAACAAAAATGAAATTTTCGTTGACGATTGCCAGAATGGATCCGTATTTCTATGATGTGGACGAGGCCGGGTTGCGGCTCGTCTATGCCCCGCATCCCCATTTTATTCGATATAAAGCTGATGGGCCGGAGCCTGTTCTCCTGTCTGAAATGGAAGAGATACAAGAAAAATACGTCCCTCTTCCTCCTATACCTGCTAAAGGCCGGGAACAAACGTCTACCCCTGAGGAATTGATCGGCATTACGGAAACGATGGAGAAACTGAGGGAAGTGGACTTGGGAGAGACAACGGGCATTGTGTGGCGGGATCGCAATTGGCAAAAGGGAGACCATGATTTGTCCCTTGAGAGCTTTTTGGAAGACCGCACCGCCGGAACAGTAAAGGCCAAATTTTCCAAACAAACAGGGGAATTGCAGGGATTTATTTGGTTTCAAGAGCGGACGGGTCCGCTGAATCTCGACCGTCCGGCTTGCTACGAAAAGGCCGTGGAATTTTTGCATCAAGTGATTCCCGATCTTTATCCGTATTTGCAGTTGGAGGCCGGTGAAGATGAATGGTATGGGGGAGACGGGAAAGAATTCTTTCAGTTTCGCGTGGTGAGCAGCCGGGGCATTCCTGTTGAAACGGGATCAGTGGTGGTTGCCGTCAACCGGACGACCGGTTTGATCGATCAATACATGGGACCGGAGCTCGATGTGAAAGATTTATACAACGTTCCGCTTGAACCGGCGGTTTCCGAAGAAAAGGCAAAGGAAATGTATTTTTCGAATCTTGATTTCCGGTTGAAGTGGGCCGTGGACTATGATGAAGAAGAAGGCTCTTGCCGATTAATTTACGAGGCTTGCCACCGCGGGACCGGCACGGCCGTTCATTATATTGACGCCGTGACGGGGGAACTGATTACTGCCAGGGAAAGTTGACCTTGTCCGGTTTTTCCGGGTAGAACATTTTCCTTCCCTCTTTCATAGGATACGGTGATGAATTCGTGGAGGGATGGAGAATTTATGTATCAAGGATGGAATCCATATGTCCCATATGTCCGCCCGGGCTGGGGGAATATACCCGTCCATGGTTTCGAGATGCAGCATGCTTTCGGAGTTCCTCCGTACGGAACTTTCCATGGGACACACCCCGGGCAGGAGGCCGTTTCTGGCGGGGACGACCGGGTGACAAGAAGAGATTACGGCAGAAGCCCTTATGTGGTGAATATTAAGGAAGCGGCCAAACGGAACCGCCATTTTCGCCGGGCGCTCTGGACCGGAAGCCATCTGCAGGTCACGTTGATGAGCATTGGTGTCGGCGAGGACATCGGTTTGGAGGTTCACCGGGACGTGGACCAGTTTTTGCGCATTGAAGAAGGCCAGGGAATTGTCCGGATGGGTCCGAGGCGGGATCGCTTGAATTTTCAACGGAGAGTCGGAGAGAATTCGGCGATTATGGTGCCGGCCGGAACTTGGCACAATATCATCAATACAGGCAATCGCCCGCTGAAGCTTTATTCCATTTATGCCCCGCCCGAGCATCCGTTTGGCACCGTCCACCGGACAAAAAGCGAAGCGATGGCGGCGGAAAGTAGCAGGGCGTAGAAATACGCAATGATGCGGCGGAAGAAGCAGGGTGTAAAAACGCAAAATCGTCTTCAGCATTTTGTTTGAAGAAAGGAAATTTCACGGCACATCACACTGGTATAAACTTTCTTACAAAAGGGGAAAAAACGGCGACCATTTCGAATAAATTGGAATAAATGTCATTGCCAATAAAAAGGTGGAGTAAAACAATTTTGTTTTCACTCCACTTTTTTACTGGGATTTTTCCTGACAGGAGGGAAAAGAGAAATTTGATAAGCCAAGGTTTTGGCTGTTTTTAATGCGGGAGAGGCATTATGTTAAATGATTTTAAACTTTTTCCGCTCTTTTATGAGCTTCTTCCAATATAGCGGCCGCGGAACGGACGCCAATTCCAAAGCGGTCACAGCCTGCTTCTGCCATTTCTATGCTTTACAAGGGAGTCCGTTCATTGATAATAGGCCTTGCATTTAATGAATGATTTAGCCAAAGATATTCTCATACTTCTGTGCCTATACCCGTCTGCCGCCGGGATCATTTTCGAAACACAGCAGCCTAATGGTTCGTTTATTATTCATTTATCAATCACTTCAAAATCTTCCTCGTAAAAATAGCCGAAGTTTCTTT
>CALKIU010000108.1 GCA_937995745.1 uncultured Bacillaceae bacterium
CAGCGCCGATGGTAGTAAGGGGCTTCCCCTTGCGAGAGTAGGACGCTGCCGGGCCGTTTTAAAAAAGGTTGTCCAGAAAGTCAAATAATTGGCTTTGTGGACAACCTTTTTGCTTTGTCTTTAAAATCATCAAAATCATCCGCCGAAAATGGGAAGTTTTATGAACAAAAAGCAAAGAAATAACGGACCGTCTCCGAATGATGCCGGTTTTTTAATCTAGCCATTCCTTCTTTTGCAAACACATGAAAAGCGTTTCAAACAGGCCAACGAACGCCACATATTGGTTTGCTTGCCGGGAAGTTTAAGAAAGCTTTTCCATGTAAAGCCCGCTGTTTGCGGGTTCTTCCACCCCAGAGCAAGTTTCTCCATCGACATCGCTATACTTCAGCCGATTCCCGTTGTTTCCCGTAAAATGTGAATTTGCTTTTCTGCAGATAAATGATATTTTGGAAGTACAAAGGTTCGATTTTAACAAAGTGTTTTTACGGCTCTTTTTACAACACTTTTTCCATTCCAAATCCGCCTGTTCTATCCGACTCGGCGGTCTTCTCACCTCAATGCCGGCTAACATTGTCGTCTACATCGCCCACTAACATTGTCGTCTAGCCGCGAGAAACTTCATTCCGGGAACAGCTTCGCAAACAATCAATCTGCGCTTAAAGTCAAAATGGATATTCAATAAAATTTAATGATACAAACATTGCAAAATATAACCCGAAAAAGTCGTCCTCTCTGCTTTTTTGAGACGTTGGCCTAGAAGGTTTGATGTGTCGGGCGTCTTTAAAAATATTGCTTGGCGAATTTTCCACTTGATGTTTTTTATTGGTGAAATTTCCATTATATTGGCAAATGTTTAAATATATCGGCGAAAATCCCATTTTATCGTCGAGTGTACAAAGCATACGCCGGGAAATCGGGGCACCATCCCTTTATTTAAGGAAAAAATTCCTTTCATCTGGCCAAAAACGTGTGACACTTCTCACCGTTCTGGCGAAATTCAATGAAATACCGGCGAATTCCCTCATTTTACTGGCGTTTTTTCAAAAATACTGGCGAAATGGACCAAAATACTGGCGAAAATCTCATTTTACCGGCGAACTCCGATATCGTACCCGTCGTTAAAAGTTCCACCGGCCCGACTCAAAAACGCTGTCCACAGCCAGTCTCTTGACTTTTTCGGCGCAGACCGGCAAAAAGGAGCGTTAGTAAAAGGGATAATTTTCCATATATCCGGGAACATTTATTTACAGAATGTGGAGGGATGAATTTGCTGGAAAATGGTCTTGCGATGGTCATCATTATTTTGACCATCAATATCGTTTATGTTTCTTTTTTTACGATCCGGATGATTTTAACGATCAAAGGACACAGATATTTGGCGGCTCTGATTAGCATGGTGGAAGTGATAATTTATGTGATCGGACTCGGATTGGTGCTGAAAAACATTAACGGGATACAGAATTTGCTCGCGTACGCGGTCGGTTACGGCCTCGGCGTCATTGTCGGAACGAAGATTGAAGATAAACTGGCGCTCGGATACATAATGGTGAATGTCATTACAAAAGAATATGACCGGGATTTGCCAAAAACTTTAAGACAACAAGGATACGGAGTAACAAGCTGGGCGGCATGGGGACTGGAAGGCGAACGGCTGGCGATGCAAATATTGACCCCGCGCAAATATGAAGCAAAGCTTTACCAATTGATCAAAGAATTGGATCCGAAAGCATTTATCATTGCCCATGAACCGAAAACGATCTACGGTGGATTTTGGGTGAGATCAGTAAGAAAAGGAAATTTGTTTTCATAATCCCGTAAAACAACGGACGCCGATTGTTTGGAAACAGGCAAGTTTACCGTCAAAGCGCCGGACAGAAAGAAGGGCATTACCCGGCGGATAATCCGTTAAAACAGACGGGAAAATCAAAAATCCATCCGGTGGAACAAAAATGCCGGAAAAGATAAAACCGAACATTTTTCCCAGAAAGTTTTAATATTGTTCGCTAATGTTATTGACACTTTTAGGATATAGTTGTTAATATGGTAGTAAATAAAATAAGAAAAAATGCCTCATATATAATGGGAATATGGCCCATACGTTTCTACCCGGTAACCGTAAATTACCGGACTATGAGGAAAGTGACATAAGCCCGACACAAGACTGTACATCAAGACGCAACGGCAATTTTGCCAGGAGGCAAACAGGATTTGCGGCGTCCTTCTGAAGGGAAATGATGGGGAAGGAATTTTCGGATTCTGCTCGTTGCGGGGCTTTTTAGCCATAAAATTGCCACAGCTTGATGTTGACAGGGATGGATATAAGCCCGGGCAGATCGCTTTCTCTTGTAGAAGGAGGTCTGTGCCGGGCATTTATGTTGCACATGACGCGAAATTTTGGGAGACACAAGAAATTGTGTCGGGATCGTTATGTTTGCAATTTGTCGATTTTTGGCAATTGATGCCCTTTTTCTGAAGATGGTTGGATAATAAGCAGTAAAAGATATAGTTGAAAAGTAATGGAAGGTGGAAGGTGCAGAGATGAAACCGCAAGTTGCTGTCATTATGGGGAGCAAATCCGATTGGAGTACGATGAAGCACGCCTGCGACGTCCTTGATGAACTGGGCATCCCTTACGAGAAAAAGGTCGTTTCCGCCCATCGCACGCCTGATTACATGTTTGAATACGCCGAAAAAGCAAGAGAAAGGGGATTTAAAGTAATCATTGCCGGTGCCGGCGGGGCTGCCCATTTGCCGGGAATGGTTGCCTCTAAAACGACGCTGCCGGTGATTGGTGTTCCCGTTCAGTCGAGGGCATTGAACGGCTTGGATTCTTTGCTGTCGATTGTGCAAATGCCCGGAGGCGTTCCGGTCGCCACGGTCGCCATCGGCCAGGCGGGAGCGAAAAACGCGGGTCTTTTGGCCGCTCAAATCATCGGCGCCTTCGATGAAAAAGTGGCGGAAAAACTCGCAAAAATGAGGGAAAACATGAAGAACATGGTATTAGAAAGCAGTGACGAACTTGAATAATAAGATCATTTTGCCCGGACAAACGATAGGAATCATTGGCGGCGGACAGCTCGGCCGGATGATGGCACTGGCCGCCAAAGCCCAGGGATTCAGAATCGCCGTTCTCGATCCGACGGAAGATTGTCCGTGCGCGCAAGTGGCTGACTACAGTTTTACAGCCGACTATCACGACCTTGAAGCCATTAAGAAACTGGCCGAAGTCAGCGATGTCATCACTTATGAATTTGAAAACATCGACGCGGGCACATTGAAATGGCTGACGGAAAATGCTTATGTGCCGCAAGGATCCGAACTGTTGAAAATAACCCAAAACCGTGTCACCGAAAAAGAGGGGGTCCGCCGCGCCGGGGTGGAAGTGGCCCCTTATGCGGTGATTACATCCCTTGACGACGTCTATGAAAGCCTGGAAGAAATCGGCTATCCCGCCGTGTTGAAAACCGCTTCAGGAGGATATGACGGAAAGGGACAGCTCATCATTAAAAGCGAGGCCGACATCGCCGGGGCGGAAAAATTAATCGACCACGGCACTTGCGTCCTAGAAAAATGGATTCCGTTTGAAAAAGAAATTTCCGTCATCATTACCCGCAGCGTACACGGAGAAACGGTCGTTTTTCCCGTGGGTGAAAATATCCATGTGGACAATATCCTTCACAAAACGATCGTTCCGGCGCGGATTAATGATGAAGCGCGGAAACTGGCCGTCCAAAAAGCCGAACAGCTGGCGGAATCTTTGC
>CALKIU010000109.1 GCA_937995745.1 uncultured Bacillaceae bacterium
GTGGATTCCATGCATCAGCCGCTTGACCGGGAACGTTCGGAAAAACGTTCCGACGACATAAACTTCGGCAAAAGAGATCCGTTCTCCGTACTCCTTTTGGGCGTTGACGAACGCCAAGGCGACAAAGGCCGCTCGGATACGATGATAGTGTTAACGGTCAATCCGAAAAAGGAATCCATCAAAATGTTGAGCATTCCCCGCGACACGCGAACGGAAATTGTCGGCCGGGGCACCGTCGACAAAATTAACCACGCCTATGCTTTCGGCGGGGAAAAAATGGCCATTGATTCAGTGGAAAATTTCCTTGATATTCCAATTGATCACTACGGAAGAATAAACATGGAAGGATTCAAAGACCTTGTCGACGCTGTCGGCGGAATCACCGTGCAGAATGATTTTGAATTTAAACAAGATGGATATACGTTCCAAAAAGGGTTAATCTATTTGGACGGTGATAAAGCCCTCTCTTATGTCCGGATGAGAAAGGCAGACCCGCGCGGCGATTTCGGGCGCCAGGAAAGACAGCGGAAAGTGATTCAAGGCGTCATCAACAAAGGGTTAAGCATCAGTTCCATTACCCGGTTTGACAATATTCTTGACGCTTTGGGCAGCAATGTGAGAACCGATTTAACTTTCTCGGAAATGATGGACATACAAAAAAATTACCGGGCAGCCACCCGCAATATTGAGCAAATGGAGATTTCCGGAAAAGGGCAAATGATAAACGGCATTTACTATTACATCGTTTCTGATGCGGAAAAACAGCGAATCCAAAACGAATTAAAAGAACATCTGGAAATTATATAGCTTTTCATTTGGCAGGGACTGCATATCGGCAGCCCCTGCTTTTTTTGTTCTTCTTATTGCTTTATATTCCCTTTCGATTAGCCGGCCGGCGACTATGCGCTGTATGCATCTCCTTAAACAAACAAAGGAAATAGACCGGACACTGCCCAAAAGAGCTTTTCGGCTTAATCCTTCCAAAAGCCATTGACAAAACCAAGTGAATATTTCCAAAAATTTTCGTTTTTCTGTCCATCCTTGTCAAAAAATTCTCGGCATTCCATGGTAAAATATGCATAAGGACAATTTTGTCTTTACGGAAAATAGTGAATTCGTTCAATATTTCTAAACAATTCTTCCGACAACCGTTTTATGTAAGTTATGGCCCTTGGCGGCGTCCTCCCGGTAGGATGCTTTGCCGCTTCGGCATCCATTTGTCTCTTGGATTTTAACACCCTTTTATAAACTTAAAACAAAACCGCTTCTGTTCTATTGATTTTTTATCCCCTCATTGGTGCGAATGTTATGGTGCATCTTCTCTCCGAAACTTATCGGCAGTCACGCAAAACAATGAAAACCGGGCGCCGCTTGCCGCTCTGAAATTATACAGATTGGAGTGTTCGTCTTTTATGAAAACTTACCTCCTGTTTTATAACGGTGAATGGCAGCAACCCCTATCCGGCGAATTTTATGAAATCATCAGCCCGACTACGGGAGAACCGGTGTCAAAAGCCGCTTACGGCAATGAAAAAGATGCGAAAAAAGCCGTTGACTCCGCAGCTGCCGCCTTTAAAAAATGGGCAAGCCTGCCGGCAAAAGAAAGAGCCGCTTTTTTAATCAAAACAGCGCAATTAATGAGGGAAAACTCAGAAGATTTAGCCAGGACCATATCCATTGAAATGGGAAAACCGATCAAAGAGGCGCGTGGAGAAGTGGAGATTGCCGCCGAATACCTGGAGTGGAACGGCGAAGAAGCGAAGCGCATTTACGGGGAAACGATTCCCGCTTCCGTATCGAACAAACGGCTGACGGTCATCCGCCAACCGGTCGGACCTGTGGCAGCCATTTTGCCCTGGAACTTCCCCATATCCATGGTGACAAGAAAAATCGGTCCCGCCCTTGCTGCAGGATGCACGGTTGTCGTAAAACCGGCCGGACAGACTCCCGGTTGTGCAGCAAAACTGGTTGACCTTTTGAAAGAAGCAGGCATACCAAATGGAGTCGTTAACCTGGTAACGGGGGATTCGGAGAAAATCGCCGATGCTTTGCTTTATGACAGAAGGATTAAAAAGGTGACCTTTACAGGTTCCACCTATGTCGGAAAAATACTGCTCCGCAAAGCAGCCGGGCAAATCAAACGGGTTTCCCTCGAATTGGGAGGCCATGCCCCGTTTATCGTTTTTGAAGACGCCGATCTGGAAGCAGCCGCGGAGGGAGTCATTGCCAGCAAATTCCGCAATACAGGACAAACATGCATTTGTACAAACCGGGTTTATGTGCAATATTCCGTCATGGAAGCCTTTTTGAGGATATTAAAAGAAAAAACGGAAGCTTTGCGGATCGGGGACAGCCTCGATGAAAACACAGAAATCAGCGCTTTGGTAAACAAAGCGGCCATTAAAAAAGTGCAGAAACATGTATATGATGCCATCGAAAAAGGAGCCCGCCTTGTGACGGGGGGAGAAAAATGCACCGTCCCCGGATTTGAAAAAGGAAACTTTTATAAACCGACCATCCTGGCCGATGTTGATGAACGCATGCTCGTTGCCCGCGAGGAAACATTCGGTCCGGTGGCGCCGGTAATCGGCTTTGACACTGAAGAGGAAGTCATTGAAAAAGCCAACCGGACAAATTACGGACTGGCCGCCTATTTTTACACAAAAGACTTGGCCCGCGCCTACCGCGTCTCTGAGGCGCTCGAATACGGAATCGTCGGCATCAACGATCCCGTGCCGACAACCGTGCAGGCGCCGTTCGGCGGAATGAAGGAAAGCGGATTGGGCCGGGAAGGCGGCTATTACGGCGTCGAAGAATTTCTGGAAATCAAATTCATCTCCACCGGTTTGTATTAATCATCCAAAAGGCAGGGGAACGGTGCAGACCGGGTTGGATGTCATCCGGAAAAAATCCCAGGTTCCGCGCCCGGATAAAACGAAACAACGACAACCAATTATCGCCGCAACCGCAAACGGTGCCGGAAAACAAAACTCCGGCACCGCTTTTTTGTCAATATACCCGATGCGTCCTGCAGGGTTTTGCGCACTTCCCGCCGTTGTGGGGATACCAACATTTTTGGCAAAATTGCCAACCGCCGGGACCATTTCCAGACTGCTGATTCATCGGTTTTCTTCCCGAAATGTCGTCTTCTGTATACCAGATAAAATGGCGGCTTTTCTAAAGATAAAATAGCCGCTTTTATAAAAAGAAAGAAGGCAGTAAAATGATTCCGTTTTCCATTAACCTATAGAAGGCCGGGGCGCTTCATACGGCAAATTGTTCATCGCTGCACCGGCTTCACGACAAACGACGGTTTGTGACGTTTATCACTTACTTCATCGGCCAATGGTTTATAATGCACCTAAGAAAACTTTCCGGAGATATCGGGAAACAAAACTTTGGCACGGGAAAACATAATTGCAGAGGTGGAAACCATGAAGGAAAAGAATTGGTCGATTTCTTTTGAAACGGAAGACTACGAAAACAACCGGGAGCGGCTCATTCAGGAAGCCATCGACGCCGTGAGAAACACGGCGCCGGGCTATTTTGTCAATGTTGTCACCCCGGCAAGCCTGGGGCATCCGGACGACTTTTTGGCAAAGGCCCTTCAGAAACAATTCGGAAGCGCCATTGCCTCGAAATTTATAGGTGAGTGCAGCTGCGGAGGCTATGTATTGCGCGTCTGGAAAAACGAGCCGGAAAATGAAAGCCGACTGCGGAAAAGAAGCGCCCCTTGACCGAAAGCCGCCATGTTCCGAATGTTTTCAAAAAACATTTTCCCTGCATTCCATAAAACCGTTTATGTACCGGGAGATTTGCGGCCAACAAGGAAAGTTCTTCGGGCGTCTTCTTTTTCACATGGCCATTGCCGGCCCGCCGTGCGTTGGCCCTTTTTTTCCAATAAAAGGGCTTGCTTATGCTTTCCCCACGACGGGGAAAGTGCCGCTTATTTTTCGCAAACCTTTGTCCGGATGGCCGCTATTCGTTCACACTTTCAATGACGAGAAACAGTCCCTTGGCGTAAGACTTCACCCGTTTTACGGATAAACCGGCTTCTTTTACGACAGCCAAGGTGTCTCTGTTCAGTTGACAGCCGCCGGTCATTCTTCTCCATACAGGATTGAGAACATCTTGCGCTTTTCCCAGAAAAGGCTGTTCCATGCGCACATGTTCGAATAACAACACAGGCGCCCCGGGTTTGCTCACCCGCCGCACTTCCCGCATTGCCTGGAGCGGATCGGGAATCGAGCAAAAAACCAACGTAGCGACAACGGAATCAAAAGTTTGGTCGGGAAAAGCGATTTTCTCGGCAGATTGTTGGTGCAAATAGATGGGAACCGGTGACAGCCGGCGCCGTTTTTCCGATTTTTCTATCATCCGTTCATCGGGTTCAATCGCGTCCACCCGTTCGACCATTCCTTTTTGATAAAAAGAAAAATTGACTCCCGTTCCCGAGCCGATTTCAAGAACTCTTCCCCGCAAATTTTGGAATAATTCTTTTCTAATCTGTTTGAATGATAATGTTTCCAGCGGCGACATGATGAGATCATAAAAAGCAGGAAACCACGAAGCCACTCCTCTTCCTCCCCTGTCAAACCTCAATTTCCTTGTATTGTACATCAACGGGAGCGGCGCTTGCCAATAAACTGCTTAAACGATTGTTTAAGGGGAGAAAAAGGGCATTTGCTGCAGCGGGCTGAAGGATCGGCCCGGACAGATGGACGGCGGACAAGAAAAGACAAAGCGCCGCAGCCGGGCGGGTGCATTCGCTTTCCCGGGGCAGCGCGTATCCATAAGCAGTGACACAATTCTTACAGAAAATACGGCCAAAACTGGACAACATATCCCGGGGCTTCACAAAACGGTTTGCGCTTCATTTTTTATAATCCCAAAGAATTTTCCACTCACCTTCCTCTTTGACGGCAAACACATCTTGCTGAATGTTGAAATTGCCGTATTTCCCCTTATACACCATCGTGACGGGCACCTTATATACATCCTCCAGCGGTTCGGCCTCGCCGGTCATTTTCCACCGGTCCATTTTCTCCGCATCCCCGAGAACAACATCAAACGTGTCCACACCGAAATGATTCAAAAAAACGTGGGCGCGGTCCTGTATGTAATGCCCTTTGGAAAAGCGTTCCTGCATGAGCGGATGGAACATGTCCCACGATTCGGAAAAATTCCCTTTCTGTTCATATTGGTAAAACTTGCGGACAGCCTCTTCCGCTTTCTTTTCCCCGTCCGGAACAAGCCGGGAAATCAGGGCGGCGAAAAGAACGAGACAGGCCAGCACAGTCCCTGCGGCGATGAGCATTTTGCGCCGTCTATATTGGTACATAAAAAATACTCCTTTTTATACAAGCTATCATCATACATATTCGCTGCCGCAGTAAAATATCAATTTAAATTAAGGGAAAAGAGCCGATAAAATGCCAAAATAAAGATGAAAAAAGCTTTCTTGAAGATGCGGATTTTCAGCGGCCGCTTTTACCAATGAAAAACGGCAATTTCCCGTCCGTTTGAAACTTTCGCCCGCCTGTTTTCGTATGAATGATTAACATGCCGCCAAAAACGCCCCGACGTTTTTGAACCTGTCAAATGAACGCTGATGTCCGCTGTCCGCAACAAAGGCATCCCTCACCGGTGACGGACATGTCCAATCTTGTCTGGAAATTTTTCCTATTAATCTCCAACTGCAAAGGTGGTGAAGCGATGAAAGAGAAAGTCAAATTTGTGGCGGGATGTTTGTTCGTATTGATAGCTGTCTTATTCCTTTTCCCGGGACAGGTTTCAGCCTTGGATTTTACCATTAAGGATGTAAGAATCGAGGCCCGGCTCCTTGAAAACGGGGACGCCAAAGTGAAAGAAACATTCACTTACAGTTTTGAAGACGATTTTAACGGGATTACCCGCACTTTGATTCCAAAAGAGGGCAGCAAGATAACCGGCTTGAAGGCCTCGGAAAAAGGCAAGAACTTAAGAGTGGAAAAAGAAGGAGATACGTATTACATTCACCGCAAAGGTTCCGAAGAAACGGTGGTTATTGACATTTTTTACTCTATTGAAAATGCCGTGCAAGTATATGAGGATGTGGGCGATTTTTACTGGCCGTTTTTTGACAAACGGAATGAATCCGATTATGAAAACTTCACCGTAACCGTCTATCCGCCCGCTGAAACAGATGATGTCATCGCTTATGGAACCGATGAGGCTTTTCAAACGGAGACAGTTCAGGCAGACGGTTCCGTCTTGTTCGAATTGGGTGAGGTGCCTGCGGGAACGAACGGGGATATCCGCGTCGCCTATGACAGCGCCCTCTTCCCTGCCGCCGAAAAAATGACGCAAACAATGAAAGAAGAAATTTTAACGGCAAAGGAAGAACTCCTTGAAGAAGCGGCAGAATATGAAGAGACGAAAGAGTTGCTGAAAGTTGCCGGCAATATGATCATCCCCGCGATTTTTTTGCTGGCTGTTTTGCTGATTGCCTTTGAACTCGTGAATAGAAGCCGGAAGAAGAAAGCAGCTATGCGCAATCTGCCGGGCCGCTTTTTCGTACCGGAAGAAAAAATGTCCCTTCCGGCAACGATCTATTTCACGCACAGCCCGAATTTGTCCGGGGATGCATTGGCGGCGGCGTTTCTCGATTCCGTCCGCCGCGGGATTGTCAAACGGGTCGGCGGTGACCGTTTCCGTTTGGCCGGTCCGACCGGACATCTGCCCAAACATGAACAGCAGCTGTTGAAGTTTTTGTTTGAATCGGCGGGAGAAAACGGCGAATTCAGTTTTGCCGATTTAAAAGCCTATATGAAAAACAAAACGAACCACAAAACCTTTTACGAAATGAAATTGGATTGGCAGAATGCGGTGAAACAAGAAGTGATGGCAAGAGGAGTTTATGAAAAGAAAACAGTCATCCGGCTCATTATGGCGCTGACAATCGCTTTCGTGCTGCTGCCTTTTCTCATCGCGTTCCCGATGTATGATTTAGCGGCTTTGTTCATTGCCACATTGGCTTTGATTTTGCTCCTCGGCGGGATGGCCTTGTTTTACCGGCCGAGAAGCCTCCTGGGGTGGACCATTTTTTACGAATGGACGCAGTTAAAAGAACATCTCGAAGACTTGTCCAAAAATACGTGGAAAGCTTTGCCGGAATACAAACAAATGCTCGTTTATTTGTACGCCCTCGGCACAAATAACGACCGCTTTGTCGAGAACAAAGATTTGAAAGATTTGTTTGAAATACCGGCTTCACAAGCCAAATCGCCCGGGTCCGCTTTTTCCGAAAGCACGGACGCAGCCGCCTTCTACTATTTCGGACCGATAGCTGCCGCCAGTTTTCTCAATGCGGAAAGCGCCGCCGAAAACACCCTGAAAACGTCAGGTTCATCATCGCCGGGCTCATTCGGCGGAGGAGGCGTCGGCGGGGGCGGCGGAGGTTCCGGAGCGTTTTAAACAAACCATTTTTTAAAGGAATTTTTGGAACTGGTGACGGCAACGAAATGGGGACAAAAAGGGCTTTCCGGACTAAAGCGGCTTTCATTGAGAAAGCGCATATGCCGGAAAGCCCTCCTTTATTTTTAAACACCGAAAGTTCAAAAAAACGATGTTTCTGCCCGCGCCGTTCCCGCCCATTGCGGGCTTCAGGAAAGCTCCTTTTGCTTATCCGGCTTTCAGCGGTTTGACCGCCGCTTCCGGAGTACGTCCGCGGTAATTGATGGCAATGATGCCGGCAGACACAAGAACGATAGCCAGCACAATGTAAATATTCAAGCTTTCTCCGGGGATGAATAACGCCGACAAAAGTGCCCCGAACACGGGCGTCATAAACTTGTAAATGCTGATTTCCCCGGCTTTGTTATATTTCAAGAGGGAATACCAAAGGGCGAAAGCCGCGGCTGACAGAAATGCCGAGTAAATGAGAAGCCCCCATCCGAAAGGTGTAAAGGTCATCGCATTTTCGCCGAGCTGCGGCACACCGACCAGCAACATCAGCACAGCCCCGATCGTCAACTGCCAGCCTGTCAAGGCGAACGGATGGATGCCTGCGGCCAATTCTTTCGCCATAATCGTGGCGACCGCACTCGTCACCCCCGACAAAATCATGAATCCCTCGCCCATCCAGTAAAAACTTAACTGAAAATCTTGTCCCCAGTTGGCAACAACGATCCCGGCAAAACCGGCAATCAATCCGAAAAGCTTTTTCCAGCTTAAGCGGTCATTTTTGTAATAAAAATGAGCCAGAATGACGGCAAAAAACGTTCCGCTTGACGTTAAAATCGAGCCCTGCATACCGGAAACGTTGGCCAGGCCGTTATAGAAAAAATAATACTGGAGCGCTGTTTGGATAATTCCCAGCCAGACCAAAACGGAAATATGCTTCCGCTGCACAAATAAAGCTTTCCGGTTAATCAGAAACATCGGAATCAGAATCATCAGTCCCGCCAATAAAAAACGCATACCGGCAAAAACAATTTTGGCCATCGTATCATCCGGCGCCATTTGCAGTTCTTCATAGCTGATTTTCAACACCGGAAATGCGCTTCCCCACAGAAGACAGCTGAACGTGGCAATGGCCAAGACCCACCATTTATTTTGCAAAATTTTCGCCAATCTCGTCATCTCCTATGTGTATTTGCTCGTGCTGACATTATTATTCTCTGCGTATGATCGCCGACTTTTGTCTCATCCTTTGCGGAAAAAGTCGTCTGATTCTATTGTTTCAAAGCGTTTTGACCGTTAAGCGCAGCCATTTGTTTTGCCAAAACAGCCAGGACATATGAAAGCAACAGTTAAAACAGTCCGCATTTATTCGCGAAAAATATGCAAAACACAATTACAACTATGATTGTAACAATTGCTCGGTCAAAAATCTATTAAAGCGGCTTGCGGCCCTTTTCACACAGGATTTTCTTCTTTTTCCATTTTCACATTAATTTCACATTTTTTTAATTTCTTTCAGTGTAAAAAGCTGGTATTATAATACTATATCCGAATAATAACCCCCGCTCACCTATCCTCATCCCAGATGAAAGGAGAGAAGGAACGGGCCCTTTGCAGCGCCTGATTATTTTTGTCCATGTGCTGAAAGCGCTCGCATGCATGTTGTTTGACGCCCCGCCCGACACAGCGAAAACCCGCTTAAATCTTACTGTCCTGCCATTATGGCTTTAAAACCTCATTTAAACTTGATTCCGTTTATAACACATCTGTACCATACAGGAATTTTGACCCATGTCGATAACAAGGGATTGACAAAAGGAATTGGCTGAATTGAAAGAAGAGAAGGAACATTCGCTTTTTTATCTTTTCTGCGCGCTTTTCTGAAAAGATATTTAAAGGAGTGTTGTCTATGAAATTAATCAAAAATCATATTATAAAAAAAGAAACCATTCTTTTGGCAGGGGATTATGCTTTCGACGGGCAACGGTGCACAAGAATCGTGGAAGGCCGGAATGTTTTTCTCATCGCCCAGTCGCCAAAATCGACCATTAACGACTCTTTAAAATATATTGGTTCAAGCTTGAAAGGAGCGATTGAAAGCGCCAGGTTTCTTTTGGGAATCCGGAAACTTTGTCCCATTATGGTGAATCCCATGAATGACGTCTGCCTTTTTCCCCTCCATTCACCGGATTCCGATTATAACATTTGGTTTAATCCGGCGCATATAATCAAAGCGGTCCCGCATAAACATCATTCCATCGTTCATTTGTCGAACGGTTACTTTATCGAAGTCGATTTGAAACTGCCTTTGCTCAACACGAGAATACATAATGCCAATCAATTGCGAAGGCTGACCCGGTTTTACAGCCGGGGAAACTATGATGTGTGCAAGGAACCGGACGAATATTCGCTCCTTACGAGGGAAAAAAACGGCCGGTATAATTTTCACATTCTCGAAAATGCGGAAAATACGGAGGCTTCACATGGACAAACATCGGTGCAAAATCAGGAGACTGTCTGACGTTGTCTAAAAATGTATTTCCGGGGGAATCTGGGGAAGAACTGTGTTTTTCCGCACACCCTGCCGGAAGCGTCCGATGATGCTTAATTTCCATTCAAACGCGGCCGGTGGGTTTCAACGGCATAAGGCCATTTCAGGACTGATGCATATTTTATACTTTCCTGCAGAAAAAACAAACTCCTTGGCAGAATGGAATCTGCTAAGGAGTTTATTGTTGCGGCCATTAAGGCTTCTTTTTTTCAAAACGGTAAAACGTTCCCGTCGTTTTGCAAAGAAGTTCTCCTTTTTCATTCCTCACTTCCGACTCCATAAAGCAAACCTTGTGCCCTTCCTTTATATACCGTCCGGTGGCGACAAGTTTTCCGGAGGCCGTGGCTTTAAAAAAAGAAGTTTTTAATTCCAGCGAAATGTAAGGCGCATCTTTTAAACGGAAGTTCAAATGGCCCATGGATGTATCGGCAAGAAAGGTCAAAATGCCCCCGTGGACAATGCCGCTCGGATTGAGCATGAGGTCCGTCACCGGACAGGACACCGTGCATGTCCGCGCCTCGTCATCATATTCAAATTCAAAATTCAGCAATTTAAACATAAAAATGTTTTCCGGTTTCAGTTGAAACGTATCAAAAGCATACTCAGCGCGCTTCATAAACTCCTGCTTATCCACCTGCTCACACCCCACCACAGAAGAGTTTTTCTACATCTTACCACAAATCCATACGAATTTTCAGACTTTGCAACAAATTTCAACGGTGCCTGGCACCATATGATAAAATCATAGATAGTACACTGTCACGATTTCTGTCCGTACGATGTTGGTAAAATTTATCAATAATTGCATTAATTATAAAAAATTTCAATACAAAGCATTGTGTTTCGAGCAAAAATATTGGCACTTTGAACCGGAATGGACCGGCGATTTTTCCATATAAAATGACAACTGTGTCTGGCAGAAAAGAAATCTCTGTCAGAAAGGAGGAAGTTTCTTTGTTCATTGTGAAAGGAAAATATAATGAGGCGAAAATTTTTGCCGACTGGATTGACGACAACGCCCTGAAACAGATAAAAGAACTTTGCAACCAGGAATTTGTCAAAGGGTCGAGAATCCGGATCATGCCCGATGCCCATGCGGGAGTAGGCTGCACGGTCGGAACGACGATGACCATCACGGATAAAGTTGTCCCCAATCTTGTCGGTGTCGATATCGGCTGCGGAATGGAAGTCACTTTTATTAAGAAGGACAAAAGCGAAATTGATTTTGACCGGCTTGACCGGGTCATCCGGAAATATATCCCGAGCGGCTTTGCCATTCGAAGCACGCCCCACGAATATGTACGCCATGTCAACTTGGACGCGATAAAAGCCCCTTTTGACCGGGACAGGGCGGAAAAGAGCATCGGCACGCTGGGAGGGGGAAACCATTTTATCGAGTTAAATGAAGTGGAGCCGGGAATGGTCGCCCTCGTCATTCATTCAGGATCCCGGCATCTCGGCAAGCAAATTGCCGAGTATTATCAGGATCTGGCATATATATCATTGTTGGATATGAAAGAAAAACGGGAAAGAATCATCGCCGAACTGAAAGCCGGGGGCCGGGAAAAAGAGATCCGCGAAGTCCTCCAAAAGATGAAAACGCCGGATGTGCCGAAGGATCTGGCCTATCTGGAAGGAGAAACCTTCAAAGCCTACATGCACGACATGAAGATTGCCCAGCGCTTTGCTTTTTTCAACCGCAAAGCGATGACCGATGTCATATTGGAACATATGGGCTGGACAGCACATAGAAGCTTTACAACGATCCACAACTACATTGACATGGAGCATATGATTTTGCGCAAAGGCGCCATCTCGGCGCAAAAAGGGGAAGAAGTGATCATTCCCATGAACATGAGGGACGGAAGCATTATCGCCGTCGGCAAAGGAAATCCCGACTGGAACTATTCCGGTCCCCACGGTGCGGGACGGATCATGAGCCGCGCCCAAGCCAGGAAAACCATTAAACTCAATGAATTTCAAAAATCGATGAAGGGCATTTACACCACATCGATCAACAAAAGAACCCTCGATGAAGCCCCGATGGCCTACAAACCAATGGATGAAATCATCAGGCACACGAAAGACACCATCGAAATTAAACAAATTATCAAACCGATCTATAACTTCAAAGCAAATTGATAAATCCGTCGGGCCTTGCCAAAACGCCGGGCACGTTCAAGAAATCCCGGTGTTTGTTGGAAAACTGCCTGCCAATCTTGGAAAAGCGGAAAACGAACCCCCGGTCGAGGGGGCTTTTATTTTCTTGGGCAGACAGCCGGCAACCTATCAGGTTTGATGGTTGCCGTAATGGCGATTCCCCTCGGAATGGCGTTTGCCATTGCATCGGGGTAAAGCAGAAGGCTGCAATGCAGCAATCTAGTACAATCAACTTCCCGTTCGCATCTTCAAAATTGTGAACACGAACTCAATAAAAAACAGCACCTGCCAGTTTAGCGACAGGCGCTGCGCAAAATTCTGGGACACCTTTCCTGTCCCCCTGTCCCGACGATGTCCTTGTTCCGGTGATGTTTAGAGGGTTTGTTCCAGCACTTGTTCGACGTTGACGGAGAGGATTTCGTCATTTTCAAATAGTTTGTCGGCATCAAGGACGATGACAAAGTGGTCTTGTCCTTTGACAATGCTGGAGAAATAGGTTTCCCTGCCAAAAGTCAAATTTTGTATATCTTTGATGTCTTCCTCATCCGGTTTGCGGATATCGGTTACTTCATCGACGACGACGCCGAGGTCTTTTCCTTCCAAGTTCATAATAATAAGTTTTGTATCCTCATTGATCGTCGTACTTTCAAAACCAAGCTTCCGCTTCAAATCGATGATCGGATAAATCTGCTCCCGGATGTTTGTTACCCCAAGAACGGCTTCAGAAAAGGATGGAATGGGGGTAATCCGGATCGAATCGGCCTTGTGAATGCCGTTGACATGCTTTATATCCAAGCCATAATAATTCTCATTGATCAAAAACTCGATAATTTGGAAGTTTTTCACCGCGTTCACCCATTTCTTAATACTCGGATGCCAGTTTTTTCAATTCATCGACCATTTCCACAATATACTCTGTAAACGCCACCAATTCTTTAATGGCCAACTCCTGCTGTTCCGTTGTCATCAAAGTCGAATGGCTCATCTCTGAAGTCTTTGACATGGAATTAATGATTTGCGAAGTGAAATCCTTGATTTTGCTGACCGTATTTTTTGAATCACTGGACAGTTTGCGGATTTCTTCCGCCACAACGCCGAAACCGAGTCCGTACTCCCCGGCCTTGGCCGCTTCGATCGCCGCGTTCAAACCTAAAAGTCTTGTCTCATCGGCGATATCTTTAATAAATTCTGTTACATCATTAATTTGTTGCGAAATCTCTTCCACATTCTGTATTTCCTTGTTTAACACATTTTGATTGGCCGTGACCTCTGAAGCGGATGCCGTCAACTCTTCAATGGTGGCCATCATTTGCATCACTTTGTCATGGAGCTCCTCCGTGGCTTTGGAAAGTATGTGCCGCTGATAACAAATGCGGGAAATTTCTCCCGTGACAATGTAAAGCAATTCCGCGGCCGCATGGACCTGTTCCTCGGGAACAATTTTCACCTTTTTCAATGCTTCCACATATTCATCCGGATCCACGCCGATTTCCTCGGCAATTTTTCTGTATTTATCGTAATCTTCCGGCGGGGCGGTGAGGATTTGGCCGCCGAGAAAAGAACCTATCCTTCTATTGTTCAACATGATTGGGGCAGCAAAATCCATCAGGCCGTTTTCGCAAAAATAAACAGCCGGCCTCCCGGTCCGCTCGCTTTCTTCCCCGCCGTAGGCGTCACTTTTCATGCACCGTTTCGCGCCTTCCGGACAACCCCGGTTCAATTTGGCGCAAAAATCCGTAAAGTTTGTCCCTTCCGTGATCGGTTCTCCGTTTTCATCAGAAATAATCGAAGCCACACCGACAGCGTTTGAAAAAGCGTCTTGGAATTTCTTCAAAAAATCCACACTAATCAGATCAGTAATTTTCAAGTTTTCCTCTTCAATGCCTGCCCATTTGCCGTTTGAATAATGTTCCATTCCATGACTCCTCCCTATTTGATGTCCTTATCCGTTATATCGGAAAAATAATCTCTTGCTTTACCGCAAAAGCTGGAAAATAATAAACATTTCCCAGCTTTTGCGGCGCGACATTTTCGGGGGCACCCTCTTTTCCGGCTATTCCCTCCTTGTTCTGTGTAACGGTACGTTTTTCCCGAATCCGCATCATCAAGAAAACGGGAAAAGGCGCACGGTTACTCCCGCCGCAAAAAGAAAAAAGGACAGTTCCCCGGCTGCCTTCCGGGTTCTGTCCCTGATTTTCCATTTATTCAAATAAGCTGATTTGATCGATTTCCTCCGCTTTGAAAATGGCTTTTTCCAGTTTTTCGTCTTGGCGGACATCGGCATTTTCCCTGATTTGCTGCTCCAGCTGCAGGTATTCGCTGGTGCCGAAGACGTTTTGGCGGATTTTTATCATATAAATCAAATTGAAATTGTTCAATATCGAGTTTTGTTTTAAGTCGGTCAGGCAAATGAGCTGGGTGTTGTATTTTTTGGCAATGCTGAAGAGCGGTTTCAGCAAGTGCTCGGATGAAATCGGCCCGAACGGATTGTCCATGATGAGCACCTTCGTATCGGTGTTTCTTTCATAATCGTCCACATATTTCATGCTCGTTCTCGTGTAAGACATGAGAGCGACAAGGACGGCAAAAAATGATACAAACCGTTCGCCGCCGGAGTTTTCCTTCATGACCTGCTCCCAAGTCTTGTAGCCGCTGTTCTGCACGTTGATGTCAATTTTATAAGCGGAAATCGTCATTTTGCCCAAGTCGGACAAGACGTGGAGAAGTTCCCTTGTCGACATATACTTGCTGATTTTCTTGCGGATCTCTTCAATCTTTTTCCCTTCTTCCATATCCCGCTTGATGATCTGGACGCACTCTTCAATATAGCTCTCCATTTTGGCAAGGTTTTCTTCTTCCACTTCGCTGAGCGGTTCCATGTTAATCCTGAGCATTTGCACCGGACGGTTTCTACCGTCAATCCGGACGCTGGAATTGTCGGCAATCTTATGAATTTCTTCATACACTTGCTTGGCATGGAGATAGCTGTGTTGAATCATGTCCCGCTTGTTTTTCTCCAAGTTGGCCAAGCGTTGTTCGCAGGCGCGGATCAATTTTTCCAGCGTTTCATTGTTGAGCATGATCCGCTCCCCGAGGTAATAATATTTGTTCCTGTCGAGTTGCGCCCCTTCCACAAGCGGGTCCAGTCCGGCTAAAATATTTTCAATATGCCGGTTATGATATTTGCCTTTCAAGTCCCGGTAGCGGTTTTGCAAGTTGTTTTCGTACTGTTTGTTTTCCTTTTGCAATGCTTTCAATTCAACGGTCAGTTCGGCATGATCCTCTTCGATTCCCCGCTTCACCTCATAACCCGGGTCAACCGGGAAATGGGAAACTTCAATTTGCTGTTCGATTTTGTTCGTGAGGCGCTCATACTCCCGGATTCGTCCATCCAATTCCTTGATCTTCTCCCGGGCTTGTTTTATTTTCTCCCGCTCTTCCTTGCGGCGGGCGGAAAAATGAAGCTTGATTTCAGAAGGAGGAAGCGGTTCTTCGGCCAGTTTTTTTACTTCCTCCTCCGCTTTTTCCAGTTTTCCCTTCGCCCGTTCGGTTTGGCCGTGCAGGTCCATGCGGATCTCCGCCAGATGTTTTTCTTCTTTTTCCAAAGCGCGAAGCTTTCTTTTCAAGGAAGAATGTTTGGTTGAATCATATTCGATATCGCGGTATTGTTCTTCCTCCAATTGGTAAGAAGCGAGATTCTCCTTTCTTTCTTTTAAGTCCTTCTGATGAGCGGCCAATTTCGCCTCCAGCTGCTCCAAGTCGGAAGTGATTTTGCCTTTTAAAGCTTGAAGGCGGGCTTCCATCACGCCGATTTCTTCATCAAGCCATTCTGCCTCGGGCGTGTTTTCGTACAATCTGTATTGCTCTTCTTTCCGCTTGATTTCCCCTCTTAGTTCCGTGCGGACCTCCAAAAGTTCGTCCCGCTTTTCTGCCAGGGCCTGTTTCTTCTCGCCGAGCGCCCTTTTTTCGGCGGCGATTTTTTGCAGCGTTTCTTCATGCTCATGCAATATCCGGCGATCGCGGAGGTAGGCCTCATTCTCTTTTTGAAACTCGGCCGCTCTCTGCTTCCGTTGGTCGGTGTCTTCCCATTCCCTGTCTAATTCGACAATTTTCCGCTCCAAACGGGTGATTTTTTCAGACGCCGCCTGTTCTTCCTGCTCCAAGGCCGCCATCTCTTCCTTGATCGCTGTAATCTCTTTGCCGATTCGGTTGGCCTGCTCTTCCAATTCGTAAATGTAGTTTTCCGAATAGTTGAAAGCCTCGAGTGTCCTCAAGTCCTCACGGGCCGTTTCCAGTTCGCCGCGGTAATGGGAAAGCTGTCCTTCCACGGCGGCCAATTTTTCCTGCAATTCGGCCGTATACTCTTCCAGATCATCCTTGGCAAACATGCGTCGATCAAAGAGACAGAGGACTTGCAGATGCTCCCCGAAAGCCACCCTCCTTCCTTCCGGAGAAAAAGTTCCGGTTACATCCCGGAAAGACAAAAGGGGCACCATCTCCCGCGTACGGCAGTCAATATTCATCGTCTTCAATTTTGCCAAATCGTCATCATACAGCAAGAACGAATACGGAAGGACGGGGTTTTGCTTCATTAACTGCTCGCGGACTGCCGGCGTTTGTTTTCGCAAATAATTTTCCCCGGTTTCAAATTCAATGTCGTGGTCGATGAGCCACTGGCGGAACTCCTTGGAAACGTGCAGCGTTCCTCTTTTCAACGATTGGATCGTTTCATGGAGGGATTGCACTTGCAATTCCAAGGAACGGCGGTTTTTTTCCAAGTCTTGAATTTGATTTTTGACAAATTTCCGGTTTTCCTGATGATGAAAACGCCTTTTAAAATCAAGGCCGCAGCGGTCGAACACCGGTTTTAGCGCTTCTTCCTCTTCATAGTAGGCGCGGATTTTTTCACCGAGCCGGACGGCGGTCGTGCGCTTTTCGTTTTCCAGTTCCCTCAACGCGCGGGACCGTTCTTTCATTTCCCCGATGCGGATGCGCAAAAACCCGATTTCCGCGCGCGCCTGTTCTTTTTCTTCTTCCAGGGCGAATTTTTGTTGTTCCAGGTTGGCAAAAAAATCTGTGAATATATGTTCTTCGATTTCGCCGAGAAGATTCCGCTCATAAAAAAGGCCCAATTCCCTGCAGATTTTTTCCTCCGTCTTTTCAAAATGGGCGGTGCGGGACCGCAATGCGCCCGTTTCCGCTTGAAGGCGGCTGTTTTCCCGGTCCAGCACGTCCAACTTCTTGTCGCATTCGGCCGTTTCCTGTTCGACTTGTTCAAGTTCTTCCGCCAGTTCGTCCGCTTTGGCGCGGAGTTCTTTTAAAACGGCGCCGTAAGCCACTTTCAAAGAGTACTCGAGATTGCGGATCTTTTCGGCATCATCGCTGCTTGATTTAATCCGTTCCATTTCTTCCAAAATGCCGGCGATTTCTTGACGGATGTTTTGAATATGACGGTATTCCTTGGCCGCCTCGAGAATGGCAATTTCTTCTTCATGCGCTTCCAAGTCTTGGCGCACGGCATCCAGCTTGTCTTCCGCTTCCTTTAATTCCGCTTCCAGTTTTTCCACATTCGCCTTTTCGTCGTAGTAGGCTTTGGAACGCTCCTCCAATTGAATTTTATCCAGTTCTGCTTCGCTGGCCGCCATCAACACTTCCTGCCGGTCTGATTCTTCGCCCATTTCCTTAATTTCTTGTTTTAAAAAATAATAAAGGGACGCCATCCGGCCTTTCAGGCGCTCTTCTTTTTCCAAGGATTGAATCAGTTCCTCGAGGTCCTGCAGCAAGTCATGTGATTTTTTCAAAAAGTCCTCATAAAGCTCTTTTTCATAAATATATTGTTCGTTGCTGATCATCTCTTCGACAAGGTTTTCCAGCATCATTTCGAGCTTTTTATGATCCCTGTCTTCTTTGTTGACGACTTTTTCCACCGACTTCAAAATCCAGTCATTCATCAGTTGCTGCGACGTTTTGCATTTTTCAAAAATCTCAATGACGCCGCCTTCCGACTCGTTGATTTTCAACACGATCGATTTCCATTCATCCTGGAAAATGTTAAACGTTTCTAAATACCGTCTGTACTCTTCTTTATCCTCTTCATCGAAAAGATGGACGTTGAACTTGACGTCCTTTTCTTTGGCGGCAATCCGTTTGCGGGCCTCTCTGTAGTCTTCGATAAAAATTCTTTCATGTTCCCGGCGGACGAGGGGAATGTTGGCGATATCAAACGGATTCGCTTCCCGGTAATGGGAGGTGAACGTAAAATATTTGATCGTGTTGTTGCTCACGTCGTTCTCGCGGACGCGGCTCGTCCGGTTGGCCATCGCGATACCCGTGAGCAAATAGCCTCCCCGGTCCTCCAGCTTCCACTCAATCATGACATAGGCGGGCGTCTTCTTGCCCCGGAAAAAGTCTTCCATCCGCCGTCCCATGAGCTTCGTTTTCGGAATGACTGGCTGCATCAGCAGCTGGACGAGCACGCTTTTCCCGCCGCCGTTTTTCAAATTGAGGAGCGCATTTTCCCCTTGGAAAAAGTCAAACGTTTCGTCGATGATATTGCGATGGTGGTTGTTATATGAAAAATTGATAATCCGTACTCTGTTGATTTGCGGCATGTCCATGCCCTCCCTTTACATCTCAATGGCCAGGCATTGCTGTTCGGCCGGCTGTCAGATTTCCGGCCCGGTTCGCCTGCATCGTGTACAACCGCATTTCGCCGTACATCTCATTTTTGCTCATTTGTCCGTACTGCCGGGTTCCGCCCCATTTATTCTAATTTTCTGTCTGTGAATCATTCTCCGCGGCCCGGGCTGCAGACGCCACTCTAAGCAACGGGTCCCTGAAACAGCACCGGCAGCGTCCGACCCTTGCCCCGCCCACTTCCGGTGTCAATTGGAAAAAATGCTGTTGATTTCATCTATGCGGCTGTCGTTGAGAAAATAGTAGGTCATCAAGTCGTCCAATTTTTTCGTCGTGCGGATTTCTTTTTTGTCTTCCATCACCCGGATCAGTTTTTCCTGCTCGAGCAAATGGCAGACCCGGAGCACCGTTCCGTATTTCGTCGTCCGTTTCCCGTCTTCATGGGAAATTTTCTGGTTCCAAACTTCGGCAATGCTGATCAAGTTGATGTTCAACTCTTCTTCCTCGGCCATCACCTCTTCTGAATCCCTTTTCAAAATCGCTTCAAAGCGCTGGTCGAGTTCGTCAATGAGCGACATAATGCGGATAAATTCCATCTGTTTCGGGTTTTTGTTTTTCCCGCCGTAAAATTTATACAAAATGAACATCGTAATGTAATAAGAAAGGTACACATCGCTGAGCCGCGCATTGGCGCCGATCCATTCCCGGTGGTCTTTGTTGCGGAACCCGAGAAGGCTGTTGTCATAATTCGGAAGCAAATAAATCGTGTTGTTGATTTTGAGAATTTTGCAGTCCATTTCCTCTTCTATTTCACTCAGCACTTCCTGCACTTCCGGATTCAAATATTCGATAAACAGGTCGCTGTGGCTCTCCCTGTCCAATTGGCCGTCTTCAAGGAGGATTCGGAAAATTTGCATCGCTGTTTTGACATTACTCACCGCTTTTTTCCACCTTTATGATAAAATTTGAGATTTCTATTTTTTCCAAAACGGTCAACCCGTCCTCAAGTTCACGGCTGACCTCGACTTCAATCACTTCATCGCCTTTTTTAATCAATTCAATCTTGTCAATTTTATCCATATATTCGTGTTTCGTGTACAGTTTGTGGAGACAATATTCCAAATTGAACTCTTCGGAAAGGTTCATGACCACCTTGTCTTTCCGTTCCCGCCACGAGCGGATATCGATCGTGCCGATATCATACAGTTTCAAAATCGTTGTAAAAAGAAGGCGATCCTCCGTAAACCGTTCAAAGAGCCCGTCTTCTTCTTTCAAAACGGCGATGATCTCTTCCAAGGTCGAGTCTTTGCCCCGCTCCCACACAAAACCGAGCAGATATTCAAGAATTTCCACATAAATGGCATTCATGCGCGAGATTCGCTCCTGTTCCTCATCATGGGACAAATCCTCCACTTCGACATAATCGGCGCTTTCTTCCTCTTCCGCTTTAATCATGCCCTGTGGTTCATAAACGCTGCGGATGTTGAGATGTTTGGGCGGCCTCGGCAAAAACAGCGGATTGACGAGTTTCCAAAAATGCTCCACCCGGTCCGCATGCCGCTCCATCGGTTTCAAAATCGTTTCTTCGATGTCGAAGCGGTTTTCCATCCCGTACAAAAACGAATCGCCAATCGTCTCGATATAGATTTTCGACAGGCTCTGCCGGCTGAGAATGAGATCCCTTTGTTCAGAAAGGGTGATCTTGATGTTTTCATTAATTTTGCGAATCTCGTACTGGGCTTTTTTGAGACTCTCATCGAGGCGGAGTTTTTCTTCGAACTCCTGCCTGATTTTCTCTTCCGACTTTCTCGCCATGTCCATGATTTCATTGAGCAAGTCGTATTCTTCATTGAGAAGATCATATGTGCTGTTCATCAGCCGTTCATATTCGTCGATGTCCACGTCATAAATGTTTTCCTTTATTTTCATCATGAAAAGCTGAATTTCTTTTTTCTTCTGCCGCACCATTTGGATCAAATTCTGGCTTTGATCATGGGCTTTTTTAAAATTTTTCCGCTTGATCAGTTCTTTCAGTTTCAATTCTTCAATCGTCATTTGAATTTCCTGATCGACTTCTTTCGTGCGGAAAAGGAAGTCATAACCCTGGTCGGTCAGCGAATACGTAATTTTGTAGCCGCCGTTCACCTCCTGGACCCGGTCGGCAATCAGGCGGATGCGGATCTGTTTCCGCTTGCCCGTCGTGTAATCGATCGTCTGAAAATGATACGGCATGCCGTTGTTTTGCAGGATGTTTTTCAAAATATAATCGGTCAATTGTGCCAATTCTTCATCCGTTAAATGGAGATCGTAGTAGCGCGGAAGGAGTTGTCCGATAAAACGCCGGATGTTTTCCTTGTCGCAATCGCTGTCCTCGGAAAGGGTTTTTTCCATGATAAATAACAGAACGGAAAAGACGAGGTTCACCAATTCATGTTCTTTAAAAAGCTTCTCCAATTCCATATTGCGGTTGCGGCGGTTGATGATGGATTCCGCCACCCCGACAATTTCCATGCGGTGGTCAAATCCGGCTAAGAAATCTTTCATCCTCTCGTCCTTCCTTTCAACATCTTCTCTTTCAGAAGCGGGTAGCTTAATATTTCCTGGGGAATATACGTTCCTTGCTCAAGAATATGTTTGATTTTTTCCCGCTCAGCCGCGGAAAAATGTTCGAGGAACGGCCGGATGTCGACTTTGCGCTGGCCGGCTTTTGCTTTCGGCAATTCGTATTTTTCCGCTTCGTCAAGCATCCATGAATAGAGTTCCGTGCATAAATATATGTTCAATTCCGGGTTATCCGCTTTCAAAGTTTGATAGATTTCAATCCCTTCATAATCCAAGTCGCCGAAATAATAGTAATGGTTTTTCCCGGCTGCCGCTTGTCCGTTCCCGCCGGCGCTGTCTTCTGCCGCCGCTGCCCCGGGGTGCTGCGTTTGGCGGAGCAGGATGGGCAAGCTGCCCAGCTGCAGACGGTCATACTCCGCAAGACGGTTGTTCCGGCTGATGATTTTTTTCCCTTCCCCGTAAAGAAGAACATGATACTCCCGGAACAGGCAGTTCAACCCGTCTTCCCGCATAATTTTCCGAATCGTAAACCACGTATCTTTGTTTTCAACGATTAATATATTCATTTCCTCAGCGGCGGAAAAGTTATATTCAAAAAACGGCTCCGGCGTTTCATAATAGTTTAACAGCGACAAATCCCAACCGTTGAATTGAAAAATGCTTTTAACGGCCGACTTTTTTTTGAGGAGCTTTTCCTCCCCCCAAATTTGAAAGGACCGCTCATTGATGGACATGGGCGTTTTCAGCAAGTCCCCCTGTTCCCAAAGAAATTTGCTGAGGGCGTCAATCTCTTTTTTATGTTTCAAATACGCTTCCGGCTGCTTGGCATATTTGGAATGATCGAACAGAGGATGGAGCAGTTTGATTTCCTCCAAGGCTTGCGTATAATCTTTCTCCGGCTTTTGAATGCGGAATTTGTTCGGAAGCGCCGGACGCCGCCCGTTCGTTCCCGACGCTTTCACCGGTTCGAGAACCTTTTCCTCCATCAGCCGGTTGACAAGCTCGGCGAATTCCAAATACTCCATCCGCCCCGCCATGCGCGCCAAGTTTTCCAACGTTATCGTATTATATTTATAGGAAAACAGTTTTTCCTTCATCTGCTTATTGCTCCTTTTGAAAAAAGCTGGTGTTTCGCCCAAACCGGCACATGCCCGCAAAAAATGCGGCACCGTCCGTATTTGTAAATATTTTTTGAAAAACCGGCCAAACCCCGCCGGTTAACCTCTTATCCATATTGCGCCGATTAGCGCCGAAGAGCGCTGCGTTCCGGCCCTCAAATATTATTTTAGCTCATTATTTCCATGATAATTTAATCAATTTGGACAAGTCAATGAACGGCAAGTTTCCCTTGTCAAGAGGCGGCGGGGAACGATTCGGTTTGTCCATTTTTGTCCAATCTTTGTGTTCTGAACGGCACTTGAGAACGGGTAAAAATTTTACGCAGAAATGTTTCCTTTTTTTTGCACCATTTTGCTTCTTCGCACATTTTTTGTTGAATTCTTTTTCGGGGTTAAATTAAAATTTTGTATTTAGAGGGAAACTTCGGCCGGACTGGCTATTTTTCACAGAAAATTAACAATATTGTTAAAACATCGTAATCTTTCCTCAAAATTTTTCCTTTACGATTATTTTTAAATCATAGAATTGGAGATGAATATATGAAATTACTTTTTGAAGCCGGTTTGGCTATCAGTCTTCTTCTCAGTCCCATTCAAGCGGACATATCAACGGGCACGTTCCATTGGCCGGAACCCGGGCAGCAATCGTCGAAAATTGAAGTCGTCGCCCACCGCGGCGCCTCCGGTTATGCGCCGGAAAACACAATGGCGGCGTTCGACAAGGCGGTGGAAATGGGGGCCGATGCCATTGAGCTGGATGTGCACCGTTCCAAAGACGGCGAACTGGTCGTCATTCACGATGCCACCGTGGACCGGACAACGGACGGAACGGGCAGAGTGCAGGATTTGACGCTGGAGGAACTGAAATCGCTTGATGCGGGCGGCTGGATGGGTTGGCAGTTTGCCGGGGAAAAGATTCCCACGCTGGCCGAGGTGCTCGATCGTTATTCGGGCAAGATTAAGATTTTGATAGAATTGAAGACGCCTGATGTGTATCCCGGAATTGAAGAGCAAGTGGCCGATATGTTGAGGAAGCGCCGTCTCGACCAACCGCAAAACGAAGAGGTAATGATTCAATCGTTCAACTTTGATTCTATGAAAAAGATGAAGGAGCTTCTTCCCGGCGTTCCCGTCGGCGTGTTAACATCATCTCCAAATCACACTACGGATGAGTGGCTCGATGAGTTTGCCACATATGCCGATTATTTTAATCCGCATTACAGTTTGGTGACGGAGGACTTGGTCACGCGGGTACGCGACAAAGGCTTGAAAATCGGCGCTTGGACCGTGCGCACCCGTGAGGCGGCCAGATTTTTGGTGGATATGCAAGTGGATGCAATCATTACCGACTACCCTGATTATGTGCATCCAAAAACCGGAATTTTCATAAAATGGCAGCAGACGGAGAGAAGGATGGAGGATGTGGGCATGGAGTCCGCCTCCCGGTCCCATTGACAGATTGGGACAGGATGTGTGCAAGGCGGTGGCTGCGCGTTCATTCCTGGACTAGCTGAGAGAGGGGCAGGAAAGCGGAGAACCAAAGCAGATGAACCGCGGAGACTTTGCGCGGGCAGACGAAGAGAGGGTTTGGAACGCGGTGCCTGATTGTTCGTTCTGTTACGAGATTGGCAGATTGAATGATTGATAGAGAGGGCCGGGACACGGAACCTGTCCCCTTGTCCCGGGGACAAGGAACCTTGTTTCGGGGAGATGCCGTTCCTTG